>JANWVW010000004.1:0-22772 GCA_025056095.1 Bacteroidia bacterium | reverse complement strand
TATAACAAAGTTTTTTGAGCAAACAAAAAGTCTGTGCGATAAGTGCGATAAAATGAGCAAAATAACAACAGAAAAAATCAAACTCTTCTCTACACAGCCACAGGTGCTTTTATCGCAGGGTGATGTTGATAGTTAATCAAGGTAATGTCTTCGTACTTAAAATCAAATATGTTTTTTATCGCAGGATTTAATTTGACTTGGGGCAAAGGATAAGGTTCTCTGCTAAGTTGAAGTTTAACTTGCTCTAAATGATTTTGGTAAATGTGTACATCTCCCCCTACCCAAATAAATTCATACGGAACTTTGTCTGTAACTTGTGCCATCATCATGAGCAGCAAAGCATAAGAAGCAATGTTAAAAGGTAAGCCCAAAAACACGTCGCAACTTCTTTGGTACATTTGCAGACTTAATTTATCGCCCTCACAATAAAATTGAAATAAAACATGACAAGGTGGAAGTTTCATTTGGGGTATTTCGGCTACATTCCAAGCACTGACAATCATTCTGCGGCTATTGGGATTAGTTTTGAGAGTATCCACTACTTCTTGAATTTGATTATGCCCGTTCCAATTGACCCACTGCTTGCCATAAATAGGACCTAAATCGCCATTTTCATCTGCCCATTCATCCCATATAGTAACTCCATGTTCGTGCAAATACTTAATGTTTGTGTCCCCTTTCAAAAACCATAAAAGTTCGTGAACAATAGACTTGAAGTGTACTTTTTTCGTAGTAACTAGCGGAAAGCCCTCATTTAAGTTAAAGCGCATCTGCCTGCCAAAAACAGAGTAAGTACCTACCCCTGTTCTATCCTGCTTGAATGTACCGTTTTGCAGAATGTCCCTTAAAAGGTCATGATAAGCCTGCATGTTTCTAAAATTAAGATTTTATTTTATCATTTTGTTTGCTTTGCTTCCATTTTTGGTGTTGTTTGAATGCCCATTGGTACATTAAGCTAGCGATAATTAGGGCAATATACATTAGGTAAGAGTTTTTTGCGTAACCTTTGTCTAAATACAAAAACACAAGTACAGAAATAGACATCCAAACTACCATAAAGCCCCAAAACCATAGCCAAAGGCGCATGAGCTATCTAAGTCCTTTGATAGGCATCTCTTGTATCTCGTACTCTGACAAGTTAGGAAATATCGCATCATCTACGGTAGATTTTTCTATTTTGGTTACCTTGGTGGTTGAAACATTGTTCTCGTCTTTGATTTCTAACTCCAAAGGAAAACCATACTTTGATACGTTATTTTTAGCCATTCCTCCCACTACTTTATCAAAATCTATGTTTAGCTGTTTGGTTATATCTTTGCTTACCCACGCTGTGGTTGTTTTTTTGCCATCTTCTACAATAATTTTAGTGCATGTATAGCCAAGTATAGTTTTAGTTTCTTTGGTTTCGGTAACTTTGGGCTTTTTGTTAGGATTTTCTTTGTCTTCATTTATCTTAATTCTTACTGCGGTTTTTTTGCTACCCGTTTCTTGAAGTACGTAGACTTCTTTTTTCGTTCCATCTGCGTACATTCTTTGAATAGGGATGCCGCCTACTTTTATTTCTGCAACTGCTTTATCACCTTTGATTTTGTATTCTTGAGTAAGATTTGTGCCCTGTGTGGTTACTTCCATAATCATTATACCTTCAAAGTTTTGGGCAAAGCTGGTTGAGAGTAGCAGCCCTATTGCCAAAACGAAACTTGACAAGTTTTTCATATTTCAAAGAATTATATTGCAAAAGTAGCAAAATTATATTTGTTCTAAAAAATAATTTGATTTTTTGGGCGTGCCCCTTGCTAACGCAAGGGTCGGAGCATTCCGCACGTAGCCCGAAGCACGCCGACCTTGTGGGCATGAGCGAAGCGAAACGCCCACAAGGACACGCCCAAAAAACTAAAACTTAAAACTTTGTATAATTTCTTAAAAAACACAGTAAAAAATAAAGTGCCTCCCCGAAGGAGACACTTTGTTGGGTCATTTTTTGTGCGTAGCTTTTGGACAGTACGACTTACCTATTCAAACTTGCTACGGCTTCTTGACGAACTTTATTAGCTAAGAAATTCATTTCGTGTCTGTCTAAGAACATGGCATATAGCTCGCGGTACTCAACTACATCAGGTGCCATTTTAATTGCTTCTTGATAAGCTTTCATGGCATCCATGATTAGGTCTTTGCTTTCAAAGTATCGGGCAAGCATGATTTTGTTAAGAGGACTAGGTTCTTCTTCGTTGAAGGCTTTTAGGTCATGCTGAATAGATCTGCGGGTGCTGTTATCCAAGAGCGTAAAAGGTTGTGCATCTTCTTCGTTTGCATTCATATTTTCTTTTAAGTTGACTCGCCAGTAGTAATGTTCACCATGTTTTAGATTAAGTCTTTCTAAATTGATGACTACGAAAGTGTCTTTGGTTTCTTTTGTATAGATAGGTGTACCCATGCGGTTAGAGATTTCAAATACGTATCCTGATTGTTGTGCGGCTTCTTTAGCTCTTTTGTCAGTTATCCAATTGAAGGTTACTATACTGTCCATTAAGCTAGTTTTTCTAGGCAAATCAGGAGTAACAGTACCTTTTGTAGCGCGCTCAATAGAGCCTAAGTTAGCCATAGATTTGCGGTAATCTTGGAATTTGGTTGAAGATCCCGTTATGTCTTGGGTAACATAAGCAACCACTTTGCTCCCTACTGAAGAGGTTGCACTCATTTGTTTGTCCAACTCGGATAAAGCTATTGTACCTGGATTACGTATTTCCTTTGCTTTTCCTGATTTGAGATGCACTAAACCTAAATAGGCACCTTCGCCGAGTTTAATGTTGTCATTTTTGTTTAGCTTAGCCCCTGTGAACACTTTTATCCAAGCGCCTTCGCCTTTTCTTTGCAGTTGGACATCTCCTTTTGTCGCTAACACAGAGAATACCTCTTGAGCAGCTAATGGCATGCTCACAGCCAACAGTAAAGCAAGCAGATAGAACTTTGCTACGATTTTCATATAGTTTTTCATTTTTTATTCAGCTTGTAAATTTAAATAATTTGCTACTTTTCTGCAAAAGATTCGAAAATCTACTCACTTATACGAAAGCAAACTTGGAAAGTTTCATTTTTGTTTACTTTTTTATGGAATAAATTCTTATCATGATGAATAATTTCATATATAGCTTTGATAATGAAGTAACTATGAGTTTTGTCTTATTTTTTGTTCTATCAAAGTGGTAGAGTAACCTTGAACAAACGGAATAATTTCTACTCTTTTAGCCCATTCTTTGCCTACTACTTGGTCCACGGTATAATCACCTCCTTTGACTAAAATATCAGGTTGTATTTGTTTGATAAGTTCAATAGGTGTATCTTCATCAAAAATAACTACTGCATCTACACACTGTAAAGCACATAATACTCTACTGCGAGATTGTTCATCCTGAATAGGTCTATGCTTTCCTTTTATGCGTCGTACTGACGCATCACTATTTAATCCCACGATTAACCTATCACCAAGAGATTTGGCACTCTCCAAGTACTCCACATGCCCGTAGTGTAGAATATCAAAACAACCATTAGTAAATACAATGACGTCTGACTTTAATCGCCAACGTGTAATTGCTGCTTGCAAAGAATTTAAGGTATGTATTTTTGAAGCAGTGTTCATACTCTATTGCTGTTGAACAAAGTATACTTTTACAGGCTTATTAAAAGGTTTAAAATACTTTTGTAAAATTTCGGCTACTCTATCTTGAGCTTTCTGAATGTATTCTTTGTTTTCGGATAACTTTTTCTTATTCTCTAAATATAGTTTCTGCTCTGCTTCTTTGAAGGCGTTTTCATCAGGGAATATAAAATAACCCTTCTGTATCATACCTTGCTTTTGATCTAAGTGCCCTTCAAAAGAAAGCAGCTTAGCAGGTGGCAAAATAATTTCAATTTCATTTTCCTTTTCTAGTACTTTGCATTCACTACTTTGCATGTCTACACCATACTTAGCAGTATAAGGTAAGCTAAGCGTTACTGTTTTTTCTATCAATGCTTTTTTAACAATTCCAAACCAGCTATCATTTTCATCTAAGTTGGTAATTGTGATTTGTGCTACTCCTTTGACTTCCAACGTTCCAAGCTCCGCAATTTCTTTAACCATCTCTACGTGGTTAAAAAAACTTGCCTTTATATTTTTAGCCCCTACCTTCTGACCAATTAAAAACACTCCTACCAGTGAAAGCAGTATCAAAACTGATAAGCCTATTTTTTTTAAAGACCGTAGCAACATAGCTTATTGAAATTTCTGTGCAAGTTCGGTAAAAATTTTAATTCCTCGTAACTTACCATTTTGAATAAAATTACTAAGATAAATTGGATTGAGGTGCTGTTTCATCAATCTTGCGCATTCCGAATAAAATTCAGATTCATTGAAAGAGTAATCTTTCTTGGCAAAATTAGTAGCCGCATAGAAAATTTGAAAGTTTGCTAATCTATTCATAAGTGCAATATCTCTACCATACTGTATACGTTGGTAGTAGTACTGTACATACTGCGATGTAGAAATAGATAAATCTTGTAGGTTTCCCCTATCTATAAGCAAAGAAAAGACATTATCACTATACGGCGAACTTGGATATTTATCTAAAAACTGAGTAAGTGCAGTATAATTTTTCTCTGTATCAGATAAAGTTAGCGTTTGTTGTAGCGCTTGTATATATTCTTTGTACTGTTGAGCTTGATGGGGTCCATTTACTTCAAAATACTCTTTTTGTGTAAGCATATTCCCGCTATTGTCTAAAAGATACTGAACTTCCAATTCGTACTTGCCTGGTTCTAAAACATAAGCATAGCTACTCTTTTGTGATTGTGGAATATGTTTTAAGCTAGGATGTATATTCCCTAGCTGCCAATTAACTTCTATCCATACTGATAAAGATTTTTGAGGAGGTACAACAACGCCATACTTATCTACATTTCCCATTACCATTTTACGAATACTTTGAGTGTTATAGTTAGGTGTGATAATGTCTTTGCATTCTTTTACAATCTGCGTACCTATATGTGTAAGTTTTGCCCATACATTAACGCCAAGAGTAGGCGCAATTAACCTTTGAGGATTATTGCTTACATTCTTGACTAATATCTCAAGGTTAATGCTCTCTCCTTGATAATATACCGCAGGATGTTTTTGAAAATAGAGTTGTAAGACCTGCGGATAAGCCACGTACACCTTGCAACTTATCAGCCCTGCTAATACTGCAATTGCCCAATATTGAAATTGCATTACATTTTTAGTTCAATGATTCTTTAACGTATGCCAAATTAAAAATAATACATATAACAGCAAAAATTATGCTGTAATTTAATTCAACTGACAATTAAAATAAGATTATTTCTACTCTTTTAGACGTATATTTTTGCTTTTGCAACACAATTAAAGAAAATTGGTATTTTTGTTGATAAGTTTTTGAGATGTATGAAACTATTGTTTCCTCTATTTGTTGTGCTTTTTTCTGTGTTTTCTACTGCCTTAGCACAGCACTTATTGCCTGAGCAAGAATTAAATAAACTCCCTACCTACCAGAACATTGAAAGTGCTATACGAAAATCAGATACTGTGTATAAGCTAGATTTGAGCAACCAAAAATTAACAGCCATACCTAATAAAATCGGCTTGCTTAAAAAAACACAATTTTTAGACCTTAGCGGTAATTTAATAACTGAACTTCCAAAAGAAATAGCAGAGTTAAAAAACATACAAGAACTCAGAATAAGCCGTTGTCCTAATCTTAATTGGCAACAAGCCTTTAGCTTAATTTGTCAACTACCTAACTTGGAAAAACTCACCATTGACCACGGAAATGTAAAAGAGATACCTTCTTGTATTGCTAACTGTAAAAACTTAAAGTGGTTCTATGCGGATGGCAACAAAATAACTAAATTACCCAAAGAAATTGGGCAACTTCACCAACTCAAAGTACTAGGACTATCTATGAATGCCATTACCGAACTACCTGTTGAAATAACTAACCTGACCAACCTGGAAGAGCTGCATCTTACTGCTAATCAAATCACTGTTATGCCTAAAAATATAGATAAGTGCATCAATATGCATTTGCTTATTTTGAGCGACAACAAATTGGACCCAAAAGAAAAAGAACGAGTACGTAATGCTCTACCTCATGCGCGTGTACAATTCTAATTTTTTACTTTTGTAGTAGTATGAAAGGTTATTTTGTCTTACTAACATTATCAATCTTTACCACCGCACTATCCAAAGACATTACTAAAATTCTCTTTGACAAGCGGTATGACACTGATTCTGTACAATTTATCAGCTTTAATACGGTTTCAGGTAAGTACATTATTAAGCCCTCTATTGACAGCAATGCTTACCTTAAAATCACTCTAGTCATTTCTAATGAAAAAAAACTAGCAGAATTTAATGAAAAATCCAAACTACGATTGGATAAAAACGAGGGAAAAGTAACTTTTACTCAAGATATGGGCGGTGCTTCAGGTGAGTTGATATACGAATTACTTCTACCTAAAAATAAAATTCATATAGACATTACTACTCAAAACTCTGAAATTAAAATTGAAGGAGTTACAGGCAATAATGTTACCATACATCACAAGCAATCAGATATAAGTGTTGAAAATGTGAATACAGGTACTTATTCCATCACTACTCAAAGCGGCAAAGTAGAAATAAAAAATGTAAAAGCAGACATTAAAGTCAATACCACTTCCAGCAATGTAGAGGTTACTCAAATAGGAGGAAGCCTAGAAGTAGTTTCAGAAAAAGGTAATATTCATTTTAACGGACAGAATGAATTTGAAGTTAATTTAATTACCAAATCAGGCGACGTAGAAATATACATTGGTCAAAACGCTAAATACAATGTCAATCTTGTAGCTAATAGCCGCATAGAATACAATCTGAATAATATACAATTCCAGGGCAGTATCACGGAGAAGACATTGGTAGGGCTTCTTAATAATGGAAAAATAAATCTCAAAGCCAGTGCTACCAAAGGAAAAATACGCATTTATAATAGCAGGGTATAGATAGAAAGTGTTCTGATTTAATTAGATCGTAATTTTTTAGAGAAAAAATGGCGGAGTTGCTTATAGGTCAGGGAGAGATAATTTTTTCTGAAAATCAAGCTTTTATCCAGCAGCAGCGCCTTACGTTTGTAGTATTTCATTTTTTGCATGTCTCCTGCGTTAAAAGCCATTAAAGACAGGTAAATATAGCAAGCAGACTTTATTTTGTTTTGATACCCCTTATAGTATTGCTGATAAACAGGATCAGTATCTACTTTGTGGCAAAAGTACTCAAATCTACGCTCACCTTGTTCTAACTGTGCAGTATTCACGCTTCGTTGTGGATGATGCAATATTCCTGTATTTATTTTGTTTATTCTACCTACATCAGGATAATGGGCTAATACGCGCAACCAGTACTCATGATCTTCTGAACCTGAAAGTATTCTATTTTCGTCCCAAAAAATAGAAGTGTAGATATCTCTGTGTATAAATACTCCTGCGCAAGATAAAAAATTACCCTCGGTAATTTGCTTCAATGCATTCCTAATAGGCTTAAATTCAAACCGATAAACTACTTCTCCTTTTTCATTGACCAATTCGTACAAATTATGAAAAATCTTCTTTTCAGGATGAGCTTGCGCGTATTGATATGCATCTTTGAGATTGTCAGGATATAAGTAATCATCTGAATCTAAAAACGTAGCATACAAACCTTGTGCGTGTTTCATACCTGTGTTTCGAGATTTGCCCCGTTCATAGTTTTGTTCATGCCGAATGTACTTAATTTTACCTTCTATAACAAGAGGTTTGAGCAGCGCCTCTGTATTGTCCGTAGAGCAATCATCTACTACAATTACTTCAAAGTCTTGAAAAGTTTGATTAAAAACGGTATCTAAGGTTTTGAGAATAAAATTTGCCCGATTGTAAGTAGGAATGATAACCGAAAAAAACGGTGTTTTTGTATCCATTGTGCAAAAATATGTCAAATAAAACAAGTAAAAAAATAACAGCCTATTTGTTTTTTCAAAAAATTGCCCTAAAATGATTGCTTTTGCAGCGCTTTTTTATTACCTTGCAAGGTATATGCGCATCGCTTTAATTGGCATTAAAGCAAAAGCTGAACTCAAAAATTTTTATGCTGATTTATACAAAACATTTAACCAAAATGGCATTCAAACGCTTACGTACTACTTGTTACGCCAAGAGTTACATAAATTAGGTGTGCATCCCGAAAAAGACTATGCTTTCAGAACTGCACAAGAATGGGATAAAGTAGATATGGTTATCAGTTTAGGCGGTGATGGTACGGTTTTAGAAGCAGCTCGCATAGTAGGTAGCTTAGAAGTTCCTATTTTAGGCATCAACTTAGGTAGACTCGGCTTTTTGGCAACCACGACCACGGACAAACTCAATGACATGATAAATTTGCTGCAAAACAAAAAATACAAAATGAGTGCCCGAAGTCTATTACAGTTGCAATCTAATAAGTCTATTTTTGTAGGATACAGTTTTGCACTCAATGATTTTTCTTTACACAAAACTAACAACAGCTCCATGATAACTGTTCATACTTGGTTAAATGGCAATCCTCTCAATAGTTATTGGGCGGATGGATTAGTTGTTTCTACGCCCACAGGGGCAACAGGCTATTCGCTAAGCTGTGGAGGACCTATTATTACGCCCGATTCAAATTGTTTTGTTATTACGCCCGTGGCACCGCACTCACTTACAGCACGCCCCTTAGTGATAGCAGACCACCATGAAATTAAGTGCACTTTTGAATCTCGTAGTCAAACAGCACTGGCTTCTTTGGACTCTCGTAGCGAATTGATAAGTTCAGATTGTGAAATTTATCTCAAAAAAGCACCTTTTAAGGTTTTTTTAGTCTATTTAGGGGATAATGATTTTTTTGGCGTACTGCGCAACAAACTATTTTGGGGATTAGATAAAAGAAATTAAAGTATTTCGGATATGTTTTTTGCGTGCGCTTGTGGGCGTTTCGCTGCGCTCATGCCCACCAAGGTCAGCGTGCTTCGGTCTACGTGCGGAATACCCCGACCTTTACGTCAGCAAGGGGTACACCCAAAAAACTTAGTAAAAACATTGCAGGTTTGAAAGCCAAGCGTATTGCTTTGTGTTTGACTTGTAAGCTCAAAGCAGGAATATAAAAATCTTTTAGTTAAACTAAAAGTTTATACATTTGTGCTATGGTCAACTTTGCGCATTTGCATTGTCATACTCAATACAGTTTATTAGATGGCGCGTCCAATATCCCCAAGCTCATGAAACATGTAGCTAAATCAGGAATGCAGGCTATTGCCATTTCTGACCATGGAAACATGTTTGGCGTTCCAAGCTTTTACTACGAAGCTAAAAAAAACGGTATACAACCTATTATAGGTTGTGAATTTTATCTTTCACCTACCACTTGCCAAGATAAATCTCCAAAATTACCTCGCTATCATCAGTTGTTGTTAGCAAAAAATATTACAGGATATAAAAACTTAATTAAACTCAATTCTATTGCTTACCAAAAAGGATTCTATCGCTATCCACGCATAGATAAAGCGCTTATCCAGCAGTATCATGAAGGTTTAATTGCTACTACTTGTTGCTTAGCCGCCGAAATTCCCTCACTGATTATAGCAGGGCGAATAGATGATGCCCGCAAAGCTTTTGAGTGGTGGTTAGGCCTATTTAAGGACGATTATTACATAGAAATTCAACGGCATCCTGTTCATGAGAAAGGATTAGATGACCTTCCTGAACAAAAGATTGTCAATCAAGTTCTTTTAGAATGGTCAAAGCTATATGGTGTCAAAGTAATAGCTACAAATGATGCCCATTACATTACTGAACAAGATGCCGCAGCACATGATGTATTACTATGCATTCAAACCGATTCTGAACTCAATCAACCGAATAGATTTAGATTTGAAGGCAATCAATTTTATGTCAAAACGCCCGAAGAAATGCAAGCTGTATTTCCTGATCTTCCCGAAGCTCTTGAAAACACGCAAGAAATTGTAGAAAAAACGAAATTTGACCTTCCGTTTGGGGATATTTTGCTACCTCAATATCAACTGCCCGAAGGTTTTAAGACTGAAGATGAGTATTTAGCTTATTTAGCTTATGAAGGGGCAAAAATTCGCTATCAAGGAATTCCGCCCGAAGTAGAGAACCGCTTACAATTTGAATTGCAAACGATTAAACAAATGGGCTATGCAGGTTATTTTTTAATAGTTCAGGATTTCATTAACGCTGCTCGTAAGCTTGGCGTAATGGTAGGATTAGGTAGAGGTTCTGCAGCAGGTTCATTAGTGGCTTACTGCACAGGAATTACAAACATTGACCCCATCAAGTATGACCTGCTATTTGAACGATTTCTCAACCCTGAACGTGTATCTATGCCCGATATAGACACAGATTTTGACGACGTAGGGCGACAAAAAGTAATTGAATACGTCATTCAAAAATACGGCAGACAAAGTGTATGTCAAATTGTTACCTTTGGTACAATGGGCTTAAAAACCGCCATTAAAGATGTAGGGCGAGTGATAGGTATTCCGCTATCAAAAACTAATGAAATTTCTAAATGGCTAGATGACCTACCCCTTACCTTGCCTGACGGAGAAACCGAATTTTCTTATGCAATGAAGCACATTCCTGAATTTGCCCAAGCCCGAGCTACTAGCACAGGAGAACTTAAAAAGCTTTTTGACTACGCAGAAGTACTAGAAGGCTCTGTACGCCAAACAGGAATACACGCCGCAGGAGTTATTATAGCCCCTGGCGATGTTTCAGACTATGTTCCTCTGTTCGTTCAACGTAAAGATAATGAAGAAATAATAGCCGTCCAGTACGATGGAAAGTACATAGAAAAAGCAGGATTGCTCAAAATGGATTTTTTAGGGCTGGCTACTTTGACCATTATCAAAGACTGTTTGAATTTGATAAAAAAACGGCATGGAATTGAAATAGATATAGACAAAATTCCCCTTGATGACCCTAAAACTTACAAGCTCTATCAGCAAGGTAATACAATTGCTACATTTCAATTCGAAAGTGAGGGCATGCGCCAATACCTTCGCCAACTCAAACCTACTAACATAGAAGATTTAATTGCTATGAACGCTTTGTATCGCCCAGGTCCTTTGCAGTACATTCCCAGCTACATTGCCCGAAAGCACGGCAAAGAAAAACCCGAATATCCCCATGAGTGCTTGATTCCCATTTTGGAAAAAACTTACGGCATCATGGTTTATCAAGAACAAATTATGCAAACTGCCCAAGTAATGGCAGGCTACTCTTTGGGAGGAGCAGACTTGCTACGTAGAGCAATGGGAAAAAAAGATGCGAAAGAAATGGAAAGACAAGAAAGCATCTTTGTAGAAGGGGCTATCAAAAAAGGAATTGATGAAGCCACAGCGCGTAAAACCTTCGCTATAATGAAAAAATTCGCAGAATATGGATTTAATCGCTCTCATTCGGCAGCATATTCTATACTAGCTTACCAAACTGCTTACCTTAAAGCTAACTACCCCGCAGAATACATGGCATCCGTACTGACCAACAACATGAATAACATGGATAAACTCTCCTTTTACCTGGCTGAATGTAAATCTATGGGCTTAGAAGTACTCGGACCTGATATCAATGAATCTGAATATGCTTTTACAGTCAATGAAAAAGGACAAATTCGCTACGGATTAGGTGGTCTTAAAAATGTAGGTGGGGCAGCCATTGAAGCAATTCTTCAAGAACGAAACAAAAATGGCAAATTCAAAGATGTATTTGACTTCGTTTCTCGTGTAGACCTGCGGCTGCTTAATAAACGTTGCATGGAAAGCTTTGTACAAAGTGGTACTTTTGACAGCTTTGGCATAGAAAGAGAACGATATTTTGCTTCAGTTAGTGATAAATCAGGCACTATACCATTTTTAGAACGTATCTTACGATATGGCAACAAAGTTCAAACAGATAAACACTCTCAACAAAATAGTTTGTTTGATACCGCAGGTGATAATGCCGTAGCAGAGCTTGCCCCTTCCTTCCCACAAGCACAGCAGTGGTCTATTTTGGATAAGCTCAACAAAGAAAAAGAAATTCTCGGAATTTATCTTTCAGGACACCCTCTTGACCCGTATCGTTTAGAAATTCACACATTAAATTGCAGTATAAGCAAGCTAGAAACCTTAAAATCTCAAAAATACAAACAGGATATTCGCTTGATTGTAATGGTAGAGGATGCAGTTAAAAAGCAGGACAAAAATGGCAATCCTTATTTGCGAGTAGTTTTATCAGATTTTGAAAGCAGCACAGAGATTACTTTATTTAGCAAGCAGTATGCGGAATTTGCCAATTACATGGAAAAAGGGCAAATTTTGTATATAGTAGGTCGTTTACAACCTCGTTACAAGGACAGTCAGGAATTAGAGTTTTTTATTCAAAAGGTGGAGTTCATGGCTGACGTGGTAGAAAAAATAAAAACTTTGCACTTGGAAGTAGAGTTAGATAAAATAACAAAAGATTTTACAGAAAACGTAGAAAAAATTGTCAATCAGCACAAGGGGGGGGATACTTACTTGTATTTTACCATAGTGGATGAAAGCAACAGCCAAAAAATTGTAGGATATTCTAAAAAATACCAAGTAAAACTAACTCCTGCGCTCAAAGACTTTTTTATCAAAGAATTAGGTATAGAAAAGTGTAAAGTAGTTTGGTAGCTTTTGGTAGTGGGGTGTGTTGAGCAAAGGTAAAAAGCTTGTTTTTATGTTTGAGTTAAGTAAGATTATTTTTTTGGGCGTGCCCTTGCCCACACTTCGCTTGCGCTTGTGTGGGCAAGGTCGGCGTGCTACGGGCTACGTGCGGAATGCCCCGACCCTTGCGTCAGCAAGGGGCACGCCCAAAAGTAAAATTATTAAAACTTAATCTTGTGTTCATAAGGTCTATCGCTTCAAAAATTCGTATTCGTAAACTTTTGGTTCTATCTTATCAGCCAATTGTTTGAGCTTTTCTCTCAAATTCGTAATTAATTTCATGTACGTTTCGTCTGAACTTTTATGGTTCATTTTGCCTTTTTTATCTCTACCTTGAAAATACTCCTTTATATCATAAAGCGAAGCATTCACATTACAGTTAGGTTGCTTGTGGTAATATTTCCAAAGTTCACGACCTGCATCAAAAACCGCTTGAGCTTCTGGTGAAAATATCAAAGGTTTTGTCCTTTGGGTTTTGATGCCAAATAAATCTCCATTCTCTTCGGCTTTCACTTTACCTCTTATGAAATTACTCATAAAATTACTTTCAAATTTATCTCTTGCGTCTACCTCTTGTTCAGTGAAGGGAATCCAATGATTAGTGCCTTCTTTGGAAGTAATGCGATTTTGCCCGTGAAACAAGGTAAAAGCAAGACAATCGTTTTGAAATTCTGTATCTTCTTGCCAACCGTCTTTGGGATATAAAAACTGATCCCGATCATTGAGCCAAGTGGCTTCTATGCAATGACGAACCGCAAAGTAAATAGAACCTTCAAATATATTACCACAGTGAAAACAGTAATAATTATTATGTCTTTTGCCATGATTATTTGAAATGTTTAGAAATTTGTTGTTTTGAAAGTCTGGCGTAGGATTTTCCATAAATCCAATACCTTGTTTCTCTGATAAATCAAAACATTTAATCCATTTATTAATATTTGGACATGAATTTCCATAAAAACCTTTCTTTCTTATGAATTTACCGTTTTTATCATAAACATCAGCTTGTATTTCTTTAAAAGGTTCTTTAATGTTTCCATTCCATATAAAAAAACCAATGGGGAATTTTCCTTTTACGTTGTCAAAAGTATCCGATGGTACAACAAACAACTTTTCTAGTTTGGGTTGGAAGACTTTTCGGAATTCTATAAAATTAGTGGCTTGTAAAATTTTTAATTTTGAAAAATTTGCAATCCAACAATTTGGAATTTCGGAGTATATACGGATTAGAAATTGAGTAAACAGTTCATTGCTTGCTTTACTAATTACATCTTTATATTTCAAATAAGTTTTATTGTCGGTAGCTGTTTTAGGTTTGTTCTGCCCAGTGCCAGCTACAGTTCTTGCGGTGGTTGCTTCCGCATAGGGGGGATTGATATAAATGACTAATTTTTTTCTTTTGTTTGCATTGGTAATGATGTTGTATAGACTATCGGGCAGTTTTCCACCCTTGGATTTTGGGCTAAAATCATCATTGAGAAAATCAAATTGAAACACGTGGTCATGAAGTAAGTTTGCTCCATTATTGATACGGTCATGCATTACTTGTACATCTTGTATGTCTAAGGTGGAAGCCCAAATATTGTATTTGTTGGTAAGTCCTACCAGCAAATTACCTGTTCCAGCGGCACAGTCCCAGACATAATATTCGTCTTGCCAGTTTTCACTAAGTACATCGGCTAAATATTTTTGAGAAAGTTCAACCCAAATTTGGGGGGTAAAAAAACTTCCTTTTCGCTCTCGTATGTCTTGGGGTACTAGTAAATCTCTACGTTCTACAATGTAATCCCAGTATTCTTCTTTGGGAGGTCGTTCGTATTTGTTCCAAAATTGGGTATGAGCAACTTGGTTGTCTGTAAAGTCAGCTCGTTTGCTGCTAAACATTCCTGTTTCATCTATTTTTCTATCTAGTTCGTAATGGTCGCGTTTTAGTAAAACAAAAAGTTTTTCTTTTAGAGTACAGTTATCTTGTGAGAGCAGGTCAGCAAGATAAAAATCACCGTCAATAATTCCATTTTTTTTAGCAATGTCCCAGTTTACGGCAATGGTTGGTTTAACAGTTTGAAGCCATTTGTTGTAAATAGCAATGAAGTTATTTTTATCAATTTTGATTTTAGTCAAGCCGAATTTGCCAACAGTGAAATTTTCTTTAATGAATTTTTTTAGTTCTCGGTCATCTGTCAGAAAGTTAAAGAGTAGGGCTTTACTGTCAATGATAGATTTCACTTTTCCGTAAATAAGTTTGAACTCTTTTGTGTTATGATTGGAAGGGGTTACTTTCCAATTGAAGTCATTGAGGTAAAAAACGTCATGAATGTCATTATAAGGAATAAAAGCGATCTTTTCTGCATCAAAAGCACCAAGGAATGCGGGGGGCAGATACTTGTCAAAAGTTCTTTCCTTGCCAATGGTTAAAATCAGCTGAACGATAGAGTTGTAAATGTCAGAAGAACCTCTTTTTGCTTCTGCCCATAGTAATGACTCTTGTTCAAAAATTTCCTTTCGGCTTTGGTACATGCACACGCAAAAGTCCACGTTTCCAATGATTTTGGTACAATCATATACCCAAAAGTAATCTTGGGCTACTTTGTTTTTTAGCTCTTCTTCTCTCATATTTTTATACTTCATTTCTACCTCCACTTGTTTTTATGGTAAAAATCGTAATTTAGGTAGATGCCACCAAATTCCCACAGCAAAAGAGTAAAGTGGCTTTAACCGCTTTATATACGAGCAGAAATAATTTACAAGGTAAAGCAAAATTTTCGATTAAGTCAAGATTTTTTAACTGTTTGAAAATCAAGTAAATTTATTTTGTACATGGTTGGAAAAAAATAATCTTACTTTTTTGCGTGAGGGGCATGGAGCATGCCGTTAGGCAGTACGAAGCGCAGCGAAGTACCGAAGCGAAGCGTAGTGCGGAATGCCCCGACCCTTGCGTCAGCAAGGGGCACGCCCAAAAAATCATAATTCAAACAAAAACACATCCATCATCAAAGGAATGTTTTATTTTGCGTTTTTGTTAAACAGAGCGTTATGAAAGTGGGCGTCTTACTTGTCAATCTTGGTACTCCTGATAATCCTAAAACTCCCGCAGTACGCCGCTATTTACGAGAGTTCCTCATGGATGGCAGAGTAATTGATATCCCCAAATGGCAACGCTTTTTATTAGTGCAAGGTATTATAGCCCCCTTTCGCGCCCCTAAATCAGCTAAGGTATATCAAGCCCTATGGACTGAACAAGGCTCTCCTTTGCTAACATATAGCTATGCTGTCCGAAACGCTCTGCAAAAAGCCCTTGGGGAAAGATATCATGTAGCCTTAGGGATGCGTTACCAAAAACCCAGCATAGCCCAAGCACTAGACGAACTGAAAAAAAATCAAATACAAAAAATGATTATCCTGCCTTTATTTCCGCAATATGCTTCTGCTACCACAGGTTCTGTACATCAAAAAGTAATGGATATAGTTCGCCATTGGGCTGTCATCCCTGAACTTATCTTCATCTCTCAATACTGCAATCACGAAGGTTTCATAAATGCCTTTGCAGAGAAAGGAAAAAAATACTTATCCCAAGAGCCATTTGACCATGTTATATTTAGCTATCACGGCTTACCTGAAAGACAAATTACTAAACACGATACTACTCAAACATGTCTAAAAACAGAAAACTGCTGTGCTTGTTATAACTCTCAGAATCAATTTTGTTATAGGGCGCAGTGCTTTGAAACTTCAAGAAAACTGGCTGAAAAGTTAGAACTTGCCCCTAACCAATATACAGTTAGCTTTCAATCTCGCTTGGGTAAAAGCCCCTGGATACAGCCCTATACCGATGAAGTAATATCAAACCTTGTACAACAAGGTAAAAAAAGAATTCTGATATTCTCCCCTTCATTTGTAGCCGATTGTTTAGAAACCACTATCGAAATAGGTATGGAATACAAACACTTATTTGAAAATTTAGGCGGCGTACGATGGCAGTTAGTAGAAAGCTTAAACGATAGCCCACTTTGGATAAACGCCCTTAAAGACATAGTGGAACAATATACATAATAAAAAAGTTGTAAATTGCGGTATGCCTCCTCAACCCCTTGACTTTGGACCCATATATAAAGAAACAGACCTATCTCATTGGTTAGCAGAACCTTGGAATGCGTTCTCTTCTCTTAGCTTTTGGATACCTGTATTTTACTTTGGCTGGAAAATTCAAAAAAACTACAAAAATTACCTTTTTCTATTGAGTTGTATGCCGTTTTTATTTATTGGGGGATTAGGCAGCACTCTGTTTCATGCTTTTCGCCGATATCCTATTTTTTTGGTCATGGATTGGTTGCCGATTATGATTTTAAGTTTGATGATTATGGTCTATTTTTGGTATCAAATACTCAAAAAGTGGAGTTACACTATTTTAGTAGTACTTTTCACTTTCGTTTTACGAGCCCTTGTATTTGAGCTGATTAAGCCCTATCATTTACCTAAAAATGCTTTTATCAATATAAATTACACTATTACTACTTTGGTAATAGCCGCGCCTTTAACTGTATTGCTCATTCAAACAAAAGGTAAAAATTTTATTTGGCTAATTGGCAGTGGAATATGCTTTGCCCTTGCTATTTTCTTTCGCATTATTGACAGAGAACAGGACTGGATAACAGTAGGGACACACTGGTTGTGGCATATTTTCTGTGCCGTAGGTGCCTTCTTTTTAGCTCAATATTTGTACTTGTATCAAACTGAAAAAACTGGTAGGGCTTGTACTCAAAATTATGCACAAGAGTTTTATAAGGTCTAAAATGTTTTAATTTTTTGGGCGTGCCCCTTGCTGACGCAAGGGTCGGGGCATTCCGCACATAGCCCGTAGCACGCCGACCTTGTGGGCATGAGCGCAGCGAAACGCCCACAAGGACACGCCCAAAAAAATTAAAAATTATTCAATATTCCCCTTTTGCATAAAGCATAATTAAGATAACCACCACATAGCCAATTGGGCAAATAAAAATTCATTTATTTTTGCAAATATGAAAAAGCAAAAAATAGAAAATAGCTCTACACAAATACACGCCAAAGCAGAATCTATACAAAACCAAGACAATACCCCTGCGTTTCTGTTACTTAATCCTACCCAAGAAATTGTAAGCACCTTTCGTAAAAGCTACCCCAACGCAAAAATCTTCACAAATACCAAAAATGAACAAACTATTGTAGTATCTTCAGGAAAAGATATCTGCACACAGTTGCCAAATAATACTCCGCTAGTAATATGGGATATCAGCCACTATAAAGCTGCTAACGATATTCTCGAATGGCTACAATCCCAAAAAAAGCACTTTCAGCAAAATAAAGTATTATGCGGAATTCTACAAGAAAACACAGAGGTCAAAGGAGTAAAAAAATGGATAAATTCAATCAAAAAAGTTATTTATCAAATTCTAAATCCAACCTTGTGTCCTGAATACCCTGCGATTGTCGTAATACCTGCAAAAGATGCACAGTACGTTATTCACCATAGCCAATTAAATCTGCACAGTGTTTTATATCTCACTCGGCAAATAGACTTAAATCATCACATTGAACCTGTAAAAGTTCCTTTGCAAACGATAAAAGTCCCTGTTTTTTCTGCTTTGGTTCATTTTTTTGCAAATAGACTGAATTGGTATATTTTCTCACCTCTACAAGACATTTTAGACAAACACACACCTTCTTACGAACCTTATTTAAGTAAAAATCGCTCTTGGATGCGCTTGCTCTTTGCAGCGTTGTGCATACTCTTATTGCCCTTGATGCTTTATGTAAGCAAAGATTTTGGACAATCAGGCGACGAATGGATGCACTACGCCCAAGCAGAAAAAGTGTTAAAGTACTACAAAGAAGGGGATAAAGCTTGCTTAAATGATCCGAAATTGCTGCTACACTACTACGGACAATCTTTTGATGTAATCACAGTGTGGCTAATTAAGCAGTTGAAGCCCAAAGATCCCTATGCACTAAGGCACTTTTGCAATGCTTTAATGGGCTTTATTGCAATTATGTTTACTGCTTTATCTGCTAAGGCAATTGGGGGTTGGCGGGCAGGTATTTTAGCTTTTATTTTTATTGCAGTAACGCCGCGCTTTTTTGGACATTCTATGAACAACCCTAAGGATATACCATTTGCTGCAGCTACTATATTTGGAATTTTTTACACTATACGTTTCATTCAGCAGCTCCCTCGCCCTATGTTCTATACATGTTTTTTTGCAGCAGCAGGCATAGCTTGGGCAATAAGTATTAGAGTAGGGGGCATCTTAAATATTGCATATTTCGCTGCTTTTAGTGTTCTAGCCATGTTTTTTATCTCAAAAGCAGAAAGAAAATGGACTTCTATCATATTGACAATAGCGCTCATCAGTCTATTAGGCTATTTAGGTGGCTTGATATTATGGCCCTACGGTTTGCAAAATCCTATCAAAAATCCTTTCATGGCACTTAAAGCAATGTCAGATTATCCTCTTAATATCAAAATTGTGTTTGAGGGAAAACATATTTGGTCAACTGAAATTCCGTGGTACTACGGAATAAAATACATTTTTATTAGCAATCCCTTAGTGGTACTGATAGGCTTTTTGACTATGATTGTTTTGTCTGTTCAGCTGTACAAAAGAAACATCTTTCCTAAAATTCCTTTGCTTTTAGTACTTTTTTCATCTGTGTTTCCTATTCTTTACACTATATACAAAAATTCCACTTTATACAATGAATGGCGGCATTTATTGTTTGTATATCCTAGCTTAGTGGTTTGTGCTGCTTTAGGTTGGAATGCTATTCTTTATTTTGTTTCGCAAAAAGCTGTGCAAATAGGTAGTTATGTGCTTATATCTGTGGGCTGTATTGAACCTACTATTTGGATGATACGAAATCACCCGAATGAGTACGTGTATTTTAATCAATTAGTAGGAGGTACCGCAGGCGCGTACGGAAATTATGAAACAGATTATTACATGAACAGTGTCAAACACGTAGTAGAATGGTTCTTAAAACATGAGTTTGAACCTAATCAGCATAAATATTCCAAAGAAAAACCTCTTAATTTAGTTACCACTTCGGTAGGTCCTGTGAATTATTATTTGCGTAATCACAAAGACAAAATTAAAGTAATTTACACAAGATACTACGAACGCCAATGGAAAGATTGGGATTATGGAATATTTCCTGTTTCTATTCAAGTGCATAATTCACAAGTCAAGCGTGGTTTATATCCTCCCAAAGGGACTATTTATACTATCAAAGCCAGCGGTAAAGTAATGTGTGCGTTAGTTAAAAATGGTGATAAGAATAGTTATCTTGGGCGAGAGCAGTTCAAACGCAATCAATATGATAGTGCCCTACAATCTTTTAAGAAAGCACTGTTGTATGATCCTAACGATGAAAATGCGTACAATGGAATAGGTAGATATTATTATAGCAAAAAGAAGTTCGATAGTGCCATGTGGTATTTTAGGAAGTCCACATTCATTTATCCTGAATATGCAGATAGCTACAACTTGATGGGGAATATTTACATGCAGCAAAAAAATTACGACAGTGCTATTGCTAATATTCAACGTGCTGTGGATTTAATACCTAATTCAGGAAGTCTTTTAACGGGCTTAGCCACAGCGTATATCCAAAAAGGTGAATACTCTACTGCTTTTGAACATCTCAATGAAGCTGTCAAATATCCCCCTGTATCTGCTGAAACCTATTTCTATTTAGGAATATGCTACATGTATCAAAGAAACTACCAGTCCGCAGTAGATGCTTTTATCAATGCCATTAACACTAACCCTAAATATCCGCCTGCTTATATAGAGTTAATCAATTTACTAGAAAAAACAGGAAATAAAAACTTGGCTGAACAATACAAAAAGGAATTACAAAGAATACAAGCTAGTCCTTAAAAGAGCAACAGTACAGTCCTATTTTCAAGATTGAGCTGCAAGCAAATGTTTGTTAAGGAATTTTCTCAAATATGCATTAAACTCTTTGGGTCGCTCCATCATAGGGGCATGACCGCAATGGTCAATAAAGTACAGTTCGCTATTAGGAATAAGTCTGTGAAACTCATGGGCAACTTCGGGCGGAGTGATGTTGTCGTTTAGTCCCCAAATTAAAAGTGTGGGGCACTGAATAGTGCGAATTTCTACTCTTAAATTGTGTCTTTGTGCCGCACGAGCAATTTTAATAATGCGTATTGCTTTTTTAGGATTATTTACAATCTCAAATACTTCATCTACAAGCTCTTGGGTAGCTGTTTTAGGATCGTAGAAAGTGTATTCTACTCTTTCTTTGATATATTCCATTGAGCTTCTTTTTGGAAAGCTTCCCCCCATGCCTGATTCAAATAAACCTGAACTACCTGTCAAAATTAAAGTCTTGACTTTTTCGGGATGCTCTAAGGTATAAACTAAACCTACATGCCCCCCCAGCGAATTGCCCATAACCGATAAGTCTTTTAAGCCCATTTTGTCTACAAACATGGCAATATAGTCTGCCAAAGTTTCTACGCTCAAATCATCTAAATTGACTTGGTAAATGGGCATCATGGGGATAATTACACGATAGTCTTTTCTAAACTCCTCTACTACATCTGCCCAGTTGCTCAAAGCCCCAAACAGACCATGTAATAGAAGTAGTACGGGTCCACTACCTTCGTCAATGTATTGTACCTCATCTAGCTGTTTGAGTTGGTAGTTCATGTATGCAAAGGTAAAATATACGCAGTGAATTAACAAACAATCAACTAAAATTGCTGTAAAAAACGAATATCATTTTCAAAAAACAATCGTAGGTCGTTTACTTGATATTTAAGCATAGCAATGCGCTCTATACCTAACCCTGCCGCAAAACCTGAATACATTTCGCTATCTATACCCACATTTTTGAGTACGTTTGGATCTACCATTCCGCAGCCCAAAATTTCTACCCAACCTGTATATTTGCACACATTACAACCTTTGCCGTTGCAAATAGTGCAAGATATATCTACTTCTGCACTCACTTCGGTAAAAGGAAAGTAGGAGGCTCTTAATCTTATTTTTGTGTCTTTACCAAACATTTCTTGGGCAAAGTGGAGTAAATCCCTTTTGAGGTCTGCCATTGAAACATTTTTATCTACATATAAAACTTCTAGCTGATGAAATAGACAGTTAGCTCGTGCGGTGATAGTTTCATTGCGGTACACTCTACCTACGGCAATAATTCGGATAGGTGGGCGTTGTTTTTCCATTACACGGACTTGTACAGAAGAGGTGTGTGTGCGTAGAAGTATATCGGGATTGAGGGAGATAAAAAAAGTATCCTGCATGTCTCGAGCAGGGTGGTGTGGTTCAAAGTTGAGGGCAGAAAAGTTGTACCAATCTGTTTCAATTTCTGGACCTTCGGCTACTACGTAGCCCATTCGTTCAAAAATTTGGATAAGTTCTTTTTCTACTAACGTCAAGGGGTGCAGCTTGCCCTGATGAAGAGGCTTAGCGGACAGTGTATAATCAAAATCAAATGTTTCGGAAAGTTGTTGGTTAGTGTTTTGGATGCTACTTATTTTTTCCTGTAATTTTTGTTTGAGGGCGTTGAGTTTTGCCCCAATGGCTGCCCTCTCTGGTGTAGGCAAACTTCCAATTTGAGAAAAAAGCTGTGAAAAAATACCTTTTCGAGAGAGATATTTAAGGCGGGCTTGTTCAGCTTCTTCGGGTGTGTGTATGGTGAGTGTGTCAATTTCTTGACTTAGTGTTTCTATTTGAGAGTACATAGTAGCAACGCCGAGACTCGAACTCGGATTTAAGGTTTAGGAAACCCCCGTTCTATCCAGTTGAACTACGTCGCCAGATTTGACCGCAAAAATAGAAAAAATACACATATTTTGCAATGCTAAACGGTTAGTGTTTTTTTTGATATATAGTTGTATATTTTATTTTTTGGGCGTGCCCTTGCCCACACTTCGCTTGCGCTTGTGTGGGCAAGGTCGGCGTGCTACGGGCTACGCTTTCG
>JANWVW010000003.1:32672-40712 GCA_025056095.1 Bacteroidia bacterium | reverse complement strand
TGCCCATATACACCATAAGTGGTTCCTGAAGTAGCTGAGGCAAAACCAAACACACCACCTACATATCCCGTACCTGTGGGCGCAACATCGCACTGACCTTGAACGCCCCTGGAGTTTTGTCCCGCACCTACCGCAGTAGGTCCAGCGTAGCCAACTACTCCAATCCCACCCCCATTTGAAGCTGTAAAACCATATACTCCGTAGGCTGCACCACTTGAACTTGTGGCACGTCCAAAAGTACCTATGGTTACAGCTGTACCTGCGGCACCTGTGGCTTGCCCGTATACTCCAAATGCGTTGCCTGCGGTAGCTCCTGTACCTTGAGGTGCTGTGTTATTACTACCAAAAACACCTATGCTTACCGAGCTTGCAGGCGTTTGAGTACCTAAGAGAGTTCCCCATACTCCATACCCCGTGTTAGTAGTAGCACTGTTACACTCTCCATACATTCCGATACCGTTAGCCCCTACATAGCCACTAACAGCAAAAGTACCTAGCGCATTAATCGCGCCCGTGTACCCTGTTCCATATACGGAGAATACATCTCCTGCAAATGGAGTAGTACTGTTATATACAGCAGGACCAGTAGCTAATATGCGCATACGCTCATTAGCAGCAGCTGAACCGTTAGTCTTGATTACAAAAGCTTGTGCATCGGTAGTACCAATAAAGTTTGTACCTGCGGTTGTACCTGCATTACCTATGGTATACCATGCGTCTGCGTTACCTGCCCCGGCAGTACCCCCACGGTACATTACTCCGTTGGCATCTACCATGACTACTCTGTAAGGAGCTGCACCTGCGGCTAAGGCACTGGTACTAGACAATCCACTTACCTGAATAGTAGCTGTATTCGGAGATGTACCGTCCGAAACATGCAGCTTTTGGGTAGGTGTTGCTGTACCAATACCTACGTTCTGAGCTTTTAAGCCCACATTTGCTGCTAGTCCAAGCAAGGTGAATAATAAAACTTTACGTTTCATACTTTATCCTACCTATTAAAATTATTGCAAGTTAGTAAATAAGTTTTAATTGTCAAAATTTAATCTACAAAACCACAGAAAAAATACTGAATAATTTTATTTTTGAGTGATTTTTGTTTGGATGTCCTTATTCGGCAAAATGTTTATTTTTGCCAAATCTTTTGTCTAAAATATGAAATATACCCTGCAAGAAGTAATCTCAAAAGCACACAAAAAGCAATTTTTAGAAGTAGCCCGCAAAATTTATCAAAATGATCCTAATTGGGTCTGCCCACTGGATATTGAAATAGAAGCTATTTTTGACCCTGATAAAAATTCTTTCTTTCAGCATGGTACAGCCAAACGATGGATTCTCATTCGTGTATCCGATAAAGAGGTAGTAGGTAGAGTAGCTGCTTTTATCAATCAAAAAAAAGTCCACCAAAATGGCTTAAAAGTGGGCGGAATGGGCTTTTTTGAATGTATCAATGACTTAGAAGCTGCATATATGTTATTTGATGCTTGTCAATCTTGGCTACGCGAACAAGGAATGGATGCTATGGATGGACCTATCAACTTTGGAGAAAATGATATGTGGTGGGGATTGTTAGTCGATGGCTTTACACAACCTGCCTACGGTATGAACTACCATTTGCCCTATTACAAAGACCTCTTTGAAACGTATGGCTTTCAAGTTTTTTACTCACAAATTTCTAAACACTTAGACATTACTCGCCCTTTACCTGAACGCTGGCAAAAAATACTTCAAAGAGTTGTCAACAATCCAAGGTTTAAGTTTGAACCTATCAACCTCAAAAATATACAAAAATACATTCAAGACTTTGTAACTATATACAATGATGCATGGCAATTTCATGAAAATTTTACCCCTGTTACCGTAGCGCAAATTCAAAAAACTTTTGAGAAGTTAAAACCTATTATAGAACCTGTCATGATTTGGTTCGCTTATGTAGACAATAATCCTGCTGGCTTTATTGTTTGCATACCTGACATTAACCAAATTATTAAAAAATTCAATGGAAAATTCGGTTGGTGGCAAAAACTGCAATTTTGGTACTACCTCAAAATAAAACGAATTATGAACAGAGGGCGAGTTACCATCATTGGGGTAAGTACCAAATATCAGCAAATGGGCATAGAAGTAGGATTGTCCATGCTACCTTTTGAACCTGTTCTCAAACGCGGCTACAAAGAAATAGAACTCTCTTGGGTGGGCGATTTTAACCCCAAAATGCGTTCAGTTATGGAAGCCACAGGTGCAAAACAAGGTAAAATTCACTACACTTACCGTAAACTATTTGATACGACTAAACCTTTTGAACGTTCCAAAATTATAGCCATGAACACACGAAAATAAAATGAAAAGAGTGTGTAAAAATCTAAAAAGTAGAGAAAAGTTACCCAGATAACAAACCTAACCCATCCAGCTTATCTAAACCACGAGTATAGTTTCTTTGCACCATTAAATATTTCTCATTTTTTGGGCGTACCTCTTGCTGCGCAAGGGTCGGAGCATTCCGCACCTAGCCCGCAGCAGTACGCCGACCTTTTGGGCTTTTGCCCACAAGGATACACCCAAAAAATCAAAATTCAATCTTTTGCGTTAATCATTGTTCGTGTAAAAATAGTATAGCACTTTGTAATCCTATTTGTTAACTTTGTGCAATGCTAAAATTTGTTATTCTGCTTGTATTTATCTTTTACTACACATTAAGCACAGCTCAAAACCTTGTAGATGAAGCCCAATTTGAACTACCTAAATCCCTATATAAAGCGGGCATACAAAAAGTATTTGCCGATACTTCACACAAAAAAATTTGGATCTCTTTTGTCCCTGAAAAAACCTCTTTTAGCGAAGAAAATCCTAACCACAAAAAAAAGTTTGAAATGGTACTTAATCAAAATACCCAAATTATATCCCAGCACTATTCTACTTATGCAGATACCCGACCGATAAAAATTAAATACACATGGAAAGATAACTGGATAGGTATAGTAACCCGAACTAACAATCAAACTAATCCTACTCAAAAAGAAGTTTTAGTTGTTTTGTATGACCATACAGGAAATCCCGTAAAAGAACAGTTTTTTACACTTTGTCCTGCCAAGCAAATGGAAAAATATGAAGACCTTCTAATCCAAGACACTCTAATATGTTTTTATGAAAAAGAAACCTATAGTAACGAAAGAACAGTGGACATGCTCAAAATTAACCTCAATACTTTACAAATCATTAGTCAAAAAACTCTATCCTTACCTAATCTGAAATTTGGGCTACTGAATGCCTTTTGTTTTGACAAACGTTTATTTTTATGGAGTGCAGAAATTGACCTGCAAAGATTTGGTACAGAGCGCGTTCCACATAAAAATACTCTCTTTGAACTTAATTTTGAGGGGCAAATAGTTCATTCGTGGTCTATTTACCCTGAAATGGAAACTAATTACCTACACTTTGCATCGGATAGAGAGAAAAACCTCTATGTCATTGGCGAATACACTAAATACAAATCTCACGATGAAATGATGGGAATTTTTGTTCAAAAACTTCAACCTAATGGACTTACAGCTTGGACAAAAGCTTACGATTACAAGGGAGAGTTACAAAAGTCTATTCGCACAAATACCACAGGGAGCATGCTTTACACACAGGGCGGACTGCTTTTACACAAACTGTTTTACACTCAAAATGGGGAACTAATAGCACAAGCCGAACTTTTTATCAAAAGACAGTACAGTACTACTAACTTCAATAGTAATACTCTATTTATGGGAGGAATAGGCGGAAGCTTTGCTGACCCTTACACAGATTACGAGTACTTTGACATACTTCTACTCAAATTTGATGCTAACGGAAACTACCTTAACACTGAACGCATACCCCGCACACGACAAGTAAAAACTTATACAGGGCATTTGCCTTCTCACAAACCTGTTGAAAAAAGCTTTGTTTTTTCACGAAGCGTGCAAGATAATATTTTTATTTTTTATATGAATGTACAGCATAATGGCAAATATCACTATTTATACGCTTGTAAATATCATGCTGCGTCAGGTCAAGTAAGGGGCGTAACAGATCTAAGCACAGATGGCTTTCAAGTCATAGATAACATCCCGATACAAGCACTTAGCCACAATCAAGTAATAGCTGTAGGTTCAAATAGTAGAGGTAACTTGTTGTGGATCAAGAGTTTTATCTTGGAATAATTATATTTATAGTTGAACAATGAATTTGGATTATTTTTTTGGGCGTGTCCTTGTGGGCGTTTCGCTTGCGCTCATGCCCACAAGGTCGGCGTGCTACGGGCTACGCTATCGCTTCGGTGCTTCGCTTCGCTCCGCACTGGGCTAACGCCCACCCTCCGCATGCCTCACGCAATAAAACACTGCTTTGAAAATAAAATTTTCTAATTGGATTAAACTTTATAGAAATATCAAAATAACACTGACAAAGTTTCTTACAGCATCTGTTGTTTAATCTTACAATTTACCTTCTACAAAAATGAAATTGGACGGCTATCATCAAGCCGCCCAAAAGTATTTTAAGTCTATAAATTACTGTTTTACAAACTTGTCTACATGAATAAGTCTGCCTGCATTGTCATAAAGTTGGTAGATATACACCCCCGCAGGATAGTGTGCCATGCTGATTGTAGCTACATCATAGCCGGCAATATTCTCATTCAATATAGTTTTACCTGCAACATCTACAATCCGAATGCTTTGTACATTCTTATTCTCTCTTAAATTAAGGTGTAAAACATTTTGTACAGGATTGGGATAAGTTTTGATACTGTTTAAGCTAATTGCATCAGTATTTTTAGAGCTAGTAATAGTATTGTACTCTGCACTTTCAGACTGATTGAGTGAAAAAGGCTCTTTGATATACAAACTTAACAAAATAGCAGGGTGGGCGTTTTGTAGCCAGTGATATACTAGTAAGGTATCTTCTTCGGAACCAAGATAGTAAAATACTGGACCTATCTTAATATACACTGTGTCCAATGTGATAGTGTTTTCTTTAACTCTCAAAGTGTTGGGATATGTGCCTGTGGGAATAGTCAAGGAACCAAATGCATCGGCATGGTAGGTTTTGTGTATAGTTCTTACAAATTTAACATCTGTGCCTGAATAAGTGGACATAACCACTGCTTTTGACGTATCTCCACCCATGCTGCCATAAGTTATAGGAGTTGGTAGTACAAGAGAATTTTTAGGCGCAAAATCTATAGGGACATTACTAAGTAGCCCTCCTGTTTTATGATGATAAAAGCCATCTATATACAATCCTGATGGGTTTTTGATTAGGTAAACCACTTCACTGTCTATGGTATTATTTACTGCCATTGTAGCAGCAGGGAAGTGGGTTGATCCAGGCAAGCCCGATGGGCTGACAAAATTAGTGGTACGGGTTTTGTCCGTACTAGGTAAATACGTCCAGCTTTGCGCTGTGCTACTAGGCGCAGTCATGGTAACTACAAAGTTTGTGTCCTCAACTGTGTTGAAAAAGTCCCCTACGCTTGGCAAAGCACCGCTAGTAATAGTAGGTGCTTGGGCTAAAGCTGAATCCGTAAGGATACATGAACAAGCAGCAAGAAGAATATAAAATACCTTTTTCATAGTGATAAGAATTGCAGCAAAAATTGTTCCTACTTTATCCATATTATTTTTTGCACATTCTCTATGCCGTTGATATTCGTCTTGATAAAATAAACCCCACTACTAAGCATCTGTACATCAAGCAGTTCTTGTAACTCAAATTTGTGTATCCCACTCATTCGCTCTTCTTGTAATAAGGTTGCAATTTTTTGTCCTTGTGCGTTATACAAAACTGTACTCACTAGTGCAGGTTCAGGGATGTAAAAGGAGTAAATAGCAGTAGGTCCGCAGGGGTTGGGATAAATCTTACCAAACACAATTTTATTACCTAAACGTAGATTCTCTAACCTTGTATCGCTTGTAATGTGTATATAATCTTTTTTAATCTCTGTAACTATGCACCCTTCCGAAGTTATACCTGTTAAAGTAACCGTGTAATATCCTGCTTTTTTATAGGTGTGTTTAGGATACTTTTCTTTTGATACCGTATAATCCCCAAAATTCCATTCATAAGACACAAATTGTTCATTATCAATAGGCTTGAAACTAATCTCTTCATCTATGGCAGAACGCGGATAATCTGCTACAAAATCAATTTCTGGAGTATTACCCACTACGATATAGTCTGACTTAAAAGTAAAATGCTCTCCCTTAGCCCCTATGGCTTTGAGCGACACTGTGTATTTGCCTGGCTTTGTGTAAGTATGAGAGGGTTCAGGCAGCTTAGACACAGGGCTGCCATCGCCAAAATCCCATTCATACGCAAAAGTATTCAAACTTAAATTTTTGAAAGTAACATTTAGAGTATCACATCCCAAAGTGGAGTTGGCTGCAAAATCTGCATAAGGCTCATAAGAATTTTCTATTGTTATGTATGTTTCTTGACTAGATACAACTTCACAATCTAAATGATTTTTGACCGTTAATTTTACTAAAAAAGTGCCCTCTGTACGATAAAAGTGAGTAACTCTTCTGCCATAGCCCTTATTACCATCTCCAAAGTCCCAAATATATTCCTTAGCCGAGCTATCTTTTGCCCTAAAACGTATTTTTGAATAAGGTATTTTGCGGTACAAAGTATCCACTTTGAACTCTGCTTTGGGCAATCGGGCTACCTCAATCCAATCTGTTTTAACAAAATTATATGATTGTCTACCTTTATAAGCAATCACTTCTACGGTATATTTTCCAGGTTTCGTGTAAGTATGTAAAGGATTGAGTTCTTTACTTTGTTTTCCATCTCCAAAAAACCATTTGCAAGAGTCTACATCAACGATACTCATAAAAAATTGTGTAGTAAGAGGCGCACATCCTACATAATGGCTAGCATAAATGGCACGGTTATTGTCAATAAAACTTTGGGAATGTAGAAGTTTATCTGTACCCCAAAGCAAGATAAAATACACCCATAGCCTTTTTTGTGCTAGCATAAATTTGAGGTTGCTTTCATATTTCTACGCAGGGCAAATATACGAAAGTTACCTCTTATTTGTTATATAAATGATTTTGTATGTTTGTTAAGTAGAAAAAGCGACTTTCTAACTTTTAGTTTGTGCGTAGCTTTTCAAAGCTGCATGGATAGGTTGAGGCGTCTTAATGTTATACAGATATCCGTTTTCATACATAGGGATAACATCGGTCAAGTTTTTTTGCAAACAGAATTCTATATCTTTTTCTATATTTAGGTGAGCTAAACGCTTAGAATGGCTACTTTCTTTCAAAAAAGCTCGGATGTGGTTTTGAGCTTGTACGTACAAAAGCTCTGACGCATATACAGTATCCGAATCGGAAGTATATCCATATTTTTTGAGCTCATGTACCATAGACCCTGCAAAGAGAGTATCTTCAAGGTTAAATTTATCTTTCCATCCAGCGCATAGCAGTAGAACATTTTCTTTTTGTTCTACCAGCCATTCTATTAAAGCAGATTGATTTGTAAATGCCCCTACTACAATCTTTTTAGCTTTATGGTGATGTGCAGCTTGTATAGCTCGTGTACCGTTTGTGGTAGTTAATGCGATTACTTTACCTGACAGAATAGGATTCATGTAGTCAAATGGAGAGTTTCCTAAAACAAATCCTGGGAGCTTTTCGCCATTTCTTTCCGCTGCACCTATGTAGCCGTACTTTTGTATCAGGTTAATACATTCTTGTACGCTTTCTACGGGATAAATTTTATCTACACCGTAAGCAAACCCGACGCAAATGCTGGAAGTTGCTCGCAGTATGTCTATTACCACAACAATAGAGTTTTGTACAGCATACAAAGGTAGTTGATGCGGAGTAAAACATACTTCCAGATTCATACTGCAAAAGTACACTTTTATTTTAATTAACCTTACCTCTTAACAATATCTTGATGATTGATATGAAAAGTTTTGTTTTTTTTGGGCGTGCCCCTTGCTGACGCAAGGGTCGGGGCATTCCGCACTGCGCTTCGCTTCGGTGCTTCGCTAACGCT
>JANWVW010000003.1:0-28331 GCA_025056095.1 Bacteroidia bacterium | reverse complement strand
TTTTATTTTTTGGGCGTGCCCCTTGCTGACGCAAGGGTCGGGGCATTCCGCACTGCGCTTCGCTTCGGTGCTTCGCTACGCTACGCACTGCCTAACGGCATGCTCCATGCCCCTCACGCAGATGACATAAGCAGTTATGTCTTTACCTTGTTTGAGCTTGAAGTACAATCCCTTACAAACTAAAACCTTGCATAATTTACAGAGAAATGGCTTTTTCAGAGATCCTTGCGTGAGGCATGCGAAGGGCGTGCGTCAGCACGGTGCGCAGCGAAGCGTAGCACCGAAGCGTTAGCGTAGCCCGAAGCACGCCGACCTTGTGGGCAAAAGCCCACAAGGGCACGCCCAAAAAATTAAAACTTATTCTTCTATAAAAACAAAAACAGACTTACAACGAAGTTGATTTAATTAGAATTCAAATACGTTTCTACAAACTCTTTGACATACGCCTTAATTTGATTGCGTACCTTTCTAAATTGTGCCATAATTTCTTCTTCTGTACCTTGTGCCTTAGCAGGATCTTCAAAACTTTGATGAAATTTTTGGGCTTTACTTGAAAAGTAAGGACATTTTTCCTTTGCACTATCGCATACTGTAATTACAAAATCAAAATCTATGTGTTTGTACTCATCTACATGGTTTGAGGTATGGTTTGAAATATCTATTCCATCCTCCTTCATGATAGCAATAGCCCTGGGATTAACACCATGTGTTTCTACGCCCGCACTATAAACTTCGGCTTTATCCCCTGCAAAATGTCTAAAATAACCTTCTGCCATTTGACTACGGCAGCTATTACCTGTACAAAGAACTAAAATTTTAGTTTTCATATAAATTAGCCCACTTTTTTAGTATATTTTAGTTATTTAATTCTCTGTGCGACCATCATATTAGCAATTTTTTCGCCTTCACTCATATTGTATCCGCCCACCAAAAAAGGCAAAGGTTTGACCTTTTCTTTATCGCTGTACTTCTCCTTCAAATCTTTCTGAAAACGCACGGCAAACATAGCAATCGGCTTAGTATACGTTCCATAGTAAGTTTTTTGCCAACTGTTATCAGGAAGGTACTTCAAAGGTATGCCTGTATCATCTTGAACAATCCAATCGCTTTGGTCAAGGATTAGCTTTCTTATGGTAGGGAATTGCTCATCTCTGTGTAAAAGATAAGAAGCAGCTTTAAGATAGGTGGTTACTCTACCTAAGCTTTTGATATACGTTACAAAAGCAGGTGTCTTTTTTTTCAATCCTTCATCAGAGATATCGGCAGAAAAATAACGCAGTATTTTGAGCGGTTTATCTGCACCTTTGCTAAATGCTATTTCTATTCCCTGTACCTCTTTATCGGTCTGTTTTCTGCCTTTGTTGATTTTACCTTGTGGGTCTACGTAGATAAATTGCATATTTTCCACAATATAGCCCATTCTACCTAAAAATAGCATCATAACAGGAATAGTGCCATTTAGTCCCTGTGCGGATAGGTCTACTCGCATGGCTGCGGTTTTGAAAAAACCATGTCTCAAAATAGATTGTAGAGAAATTTCTGCGGAGCGAAAGAACTTTTCAGGTTCTTTGAACTTTTCTTTGTTCAGTTGAACAATCTCGCCCACAGGTTCTAAACCTATCATGTTAATCGTATCTGCGTTAGGAAAGAAATAAGCCGCATGCAAAATATCTGGACCTGAAAAGGGATAAAATAAATTGTACTTTCTTTCGTTTATAGCTTTAAGTTCTGTATTTCTCCACTCTTCTATTTTTTGAAGGCGCGTAGTTTCATATTCAGACCAATTTTTATTGAGCTTATTACGATAGTTTTTCCATGCGGTCAGAGAATATAGACTTGTGTCTATATGTTTAGGGTTGCGTATGTAGATACCTGCAATATATTTAGCAGTTTCGTCAAAAATTGGGTCAAAATGGCGAGCTTTTGGTTCTTGTTTTTTGACTTTTTGAGTGGTGTCCTGTTTTAAGGTATCTTTAGCTTGTTTTTTAGCCGCATTCTTGCAACCAACTTGGAAAAATACGCTTATTGCCCAAAGTGCTGGCAAAAATATAGATGCTTTCATAGCTTTATTTTCGTTTTTTAGATACGTCAAGATAGTAAAAAATAAGTCCTGAAAGTACGGTAATTAACCCTAATTGAGACTCAATAGGTTTGTAAATAAGCCCATACACAAGCACCCAGCCCTCAATAACTAAAAAAAGCATGGGAACAAACGGATACAAAAAAGTTTTGTAGCCTGTGTACTGTGGGGGGGTGTTCCGATATCGGGATACGAATACACCCAGCACCGTCATGAACAAAAACAAATTCAGCGTAAAACCAATGTAAGTAATAACTTGGTCAAAAGTAGCCGTAACAATAAAAAATAAACTGATTAAGCTTTGCACAAAAATAGCAACTAAGGGAGTATCATTTTTACGTTTAGCCAAAAAAGCCAAAATAGAATAATCTTTGCCCATTGCTTCGCTTACTCGAGGACCTACCATTATCATCGCGCTGATAGAAGAAACTAACAGCAAAGAAATGATAATACTCATAATTTTGCCGCCCGAGTGTCCAAAAATGTGCGTAGCTGCGATAGCCCCTACCTCTAACTGCCCTTTAAGCTCATGCAAAGGAGCAACTTTCAAAAATACATAGTTGAGGGAAATGTATAAAACAGCGACTATTCCTGTCCCTATAAGTAATGATGTAGGTAAGTTTTTTTCAGGATTTTGAATTTCACCTGCTATGTATGCCGCAGCGTTCCAACCTGAATATGAGTATCCTACAAAGTACAGAGAAATAGCAAAAGCTGCACTAAAAATAGAATGAGTTGCTTCTGTGTTGATTGTAAAATTGGCATCCCCATCGTTTTTAGTCCAAAATCCTGCAAGGATAAAAATAAGGATGACCAAAACTTTTAAGGTTGTAAAAAAATTCTGAAAACTTTTGCCGATTCCAAAGTGAATAGCATGCAAGCTACTGATTAAGACCACAATAGTTGCAGCAAAGAAGGATTTAGGCAATTGAGGATATAAATATCCGACGTATTTGCTCATAGCCATTGCCGCTGCGGCTACGGGGGCTGCAAAACCGACCGTAATAGATACCCAGCCCGATAAAAAGCCCAAAGCAGGGTGATATATTTTGCTCAAATAGGTATATTCTCCACCTGATTGAGGGAAGCGGCTGCCAATTTCTCCGTATGTCAATGCGCCGCATAGGGCTACTACGCCCCCTACTATCCATAAAAACACTAATGCGAATCCTGAACTTATCCCAAGTGCTTGAAAACCTAAACTGGTGAATACTCCTGTACCTATCATGTTGGCAACGATGAGGGAAGATGCTGTAAATAAACCTATTTTTCTGTTTGAATTGGGCATGAAAAACGTACAAAAATAGAGATTTTTATTAAGTTCAATAAAATTTAGGTTTGTTTTTGGGCGTGCCCCTTGCTGCGCAAGGGTCGGGGCATTCCGCACGTAGCCCGTAGCACGCCGACCTTGTGGGCATGAGCGCAAGCGAAACGCCCACAAGGGCACGCCCAAAAAAATTAAAACTTTTAATCAATATCCACATTCGTTTTTACAGAATTAGGCTTATTCGGTTAGAAAAAAGCAACTCTAAGCATCCGTGTCTATCACAATCGTAACAGGACCATCATTGAGCAACTCTACCTTCATGTCTGCACCAAAGATCCCTTTTTGAATAGGTCTTTCTAGCACTTTTTCAAAAGCTTGAATCGTCTTTTCGTACAAGGGAATAGCTATCTCGGGCGGCGCCGCTTGAATATAACTCGGGCGATTGCCTTTTCTCGTATCCGCGTACAACGTAAATTGACTAACTAAAAGTATATCCCCCTTAATATCCACAACCGATAAATTCATCTTGCCTTGCTCATCATTAAATATGCGCATCTGCACAACTTTTTTCGCCCATTTTTCAAAATCAGTTTGAGTATCAGTATGCGTATAGCCTACCAAAACTAATAAACCTGTATCAATTTTGCCCACAATAACATTATCCACCGTAACTGAAGCATACTTTACTCTTTGAATAACCATTTTCATAATGCTTGCAAATTAAATAAATCCAAGAGCTTGTTTTGAAAGTATTGTGTATGTTTGCTTGCATGAAAGTTTTGTTGGTCTATCAATCTTATGGAAATTTAGAAGGATACACTCAAACTCTATACTCTATTTTGACAGCATTAGCTTTTGCACCGCAAGAAAGGATAGAAATCCACCTCTACACTGATAAGCCCGCTGCTTTTGAGCTTATTCAATCTCACGTCCATTTTCATATACTTACTCCGAAAATTATCCAATCGTGGAGAGGTACGCACGACTTTACACACAGATTAAAAATTATGATGTTGCTAAACTTGCATGAACAGTTTTCTCAAAATCCCATACTTTACCTTGACGGAGATACATTTTTTACACAAAACTATAGCCCTGTACTTGAACAAATAACTGATAAAAGCATCGTAATGCACGTTAGAGAGTACTTTGTAGGTACACATCGCACGGGACAAATGAAACGTTTTAGAAAAAATATGAAAAAGTTAACTTTTGAGGGCTGTCCAATAAATCTAAATGTGTATATGTGGAATGCGGGCGTAATTGGCTTTTTGCCTGTACATGTACCTGTCTTGCGAAAAGTTATTGAATTTGTAGATGAAATTTATCCAAAGTATCCCAAACATATCATAGAACAGTTCGCAGTGAGCTACTTTTTTCAGCAAAATTTTACTATTCAACCTTCTAATAGCTACATTACTCACTATTGGAACAAAAAGTCCGAGTACACCCAAGCTATACAAATCTTTTTATCACGATATAGCGATGCATCCGCAGCTTTATCGGCTATACAGCAGCAGGGCGTAGTTGCTCCCTTTGATGCGCCTAAATTAAAATGGTGGCAAAAATGGTTTAGCAAATGAGAACCTTGGGCTAGTTGCTTATGCTGTTTTTTTCTTAACATAATCATTTACCTTTTTGCGTACTAACTCCAAAGCTATTGTCCATAACACTTCTTTGGCTAAATCTGCTACAAATGAAGGTTTGTCATCTTTACGAGCTACTGCATAAGATTGAGGCTCTGTTTTTATACCCGAACATTTGACTTTTTTTCGTTTTCTGTTACGGGATAGCCAATAAAGTACGAGGGCTGTTCCTGCGCTTATCCCTAAAATAAAAAACAAACGTTTGTTCAAATACTTTTTGGAGAGTTCTCGGCTGATGTTTTTAGTTATGTTTTTTGTACTATACTTTGTTTCTAACACAAAAATATCTTTTTGTATTTGTTTTTTTAATGCTTCCAACTCTTGCAGCAATTGCTGTTTTTCTTGCTCTAAATCAGATAAATTTTTCATACAATTTTAGAAATGCACAAAAATCAAGCCACACTAAGGTAGATCTACCTTTGTGTGGCTTAAAAAGGTTGAATTTTGGTTACTTTTTTAGTTTTTCAAATTCGACAATAGAAATTTCCTTTGTAGTGTAAGGTACATTTTCAAGAAGAATTTTTTTCAAGTAATGTTTTTCAACTTTGGCTAGAGTGTTGTTTAGATTCTCTTCGTTTTGCAGGGCTTTCTCTACTCTTTCTAACAGATTTGGGTTCTCTTCTTCTAACTTAATATCCTCAATAGTAAATACATTTGTGTCTTTTTGAGTTAAGTATTGCCATTGTTGTTTGAGTTGAAGTATGTACTGCCGTTTCAAATCATCGTCAGTTATTTGTATATTGTGTTTATTAAGTAAGTTTTCTGTAATAATCAGCAGCTTAAGTTGTTCTATATTTTCTTGAAGCAGTTTTTCTTGTCTTTCAGTAGGCAGGTTCAGATAGCTGGCATCCCTTTGAATAATTTTTTGCTTGATAACTTCTTTGGGCAGAGGAATATCTACTTTTTCTAACAGTTTTTGTTCAATTTGTTGGTACAAGCGTTGTTTAGATAAAAATTCAAATTTTTGCGTAAGTCTTTCTTTGATAAACTCATAAAAAGCATCTTTTTCTTTGATTTTACCTTCTGAAACATTGCTATAAAAAGTTTCATCCACAGGTTTGGGCGTAATTCGAATAATGTTTTGTATCACAAAAATGTATTCCGATGATGAGTCTTGATTTTGTAAAAACTCTTCACTGATAGCACCAATTCCTTTGTAGGAATACATTTCTTTGAGAGCTTCTAAGCTTAGAGTAACAGTGTCTTTAACTTTTTTAGACAAAAACTTTTCAGCTATGCTAACAGGTACTTTGCGTAGGTTGATGTGCACAGCTCTGTCTAACTCTGGTTTTTGCTCTACTTTCAAAGTACCGTATATGGTATCGTTAATTTCTATACTTTGAGCTTCTTGACGCTCGCCTAAATAGTAGCTTATGTTAGTAATCTCTTCTTCTACATCTTCTTCGCTTACAACTACTTTGTATTTAGTAAATTCTTCTCCTGAGAAAATTTGAGCTAGGTCTATGTCGAGTTTTGGCTTGACTACGACGTTCAAGTAAAAGTGTAGCGGAGTAGGTTGGTTGAAGTTAAGGTTGTTTATCTCTACTATTGAGGGCGACTTTTCTGCATCTAATTCAGCGTTAAAAAGAATGTTTATTTGGTTATCTTGCAAGTATTTTTGGACGTTATTGTTGATAATTTTATTTATCTCATCTAGTAGTATGCTTTTTCCATACATCTTTTGGAGCAGAGAGGGCGGAACTTTGCCAGGTCTAAATCCAGGTAGTTGGGCGCGTTTGCTTACTTCTTTTATTTTTTGCTGAACAGGAGTAAGATAATCTTGGGGTTCTAATTCTATTTTTATCTCTCCGACTAATGATGCTTTTTCTTCAAAACTGATGTTCATACTCTTTTTTTTGAATAAAATAACCTTGTAATGGCTTAGATTACAAGGTGTTTGTGCGGGAAGAGGGAATCGAACCCCCATGCCTTGCGGCGCTAGATCCTAAGTCTAGTGCGTCTACCAGTTCCGCCATTCCCGCATAAATTGCCTGCAAAGGTATAAAGGATTTTTTGTAATAGCAAATTTTGTTTGATTATTTGACTTTAATTCGTTCAAATTCAAGTATTGAAATTGATTTTGAATGAATTATTTTTTGGGCGTGCCCTTGTGGGCGTTTCGCTGCGCTCATGCCCACAAGGTCGGCGTGCTACGGGCTACGCTTACGCTTCGGTGCTTCGCTTCGCTACGCACCGTGCTAACGCACGCCCTTCGCATGCCTCACGCAAAATAATACAAGTCCTCCGTTTTAGCTAAAAAACTACTTCGGATGCCGAACAAAGTCTATTTACATTCTACTAGACTACTTCAAAATTCCCATAAATGTACCTATTTTTGCCCCATGCACTACGACCCTATAAAAAAATCATTAGGAAAGGTATTCAACAAAACTCCATTTCTACGCAAACTATTCTACAAGCTACTCAACTTGCTTTTATTGCGCGCATGGCATATTTACAAACATGTAAAAACATGGGCAAAAGATAAAAAAAACAAACCTATACACATTCTTGATGCAGGTTGTGGCTTTGGTCAATACACTTATACTCTTTCTAAAATGAGCAACCTATGGCAAATTACAGCAGTAGACGTAAAAGAAGAGCAAATTCGCGACTGTAATCAATTTTTTGAAAAAATAGGTAAGTCAGACAAGGTTAAATTTTATGTAGAAGACTTAATTACTTATCAAAAACCTGATACGTTTGATGCAATTCTATCTATTGATGTAATGGAACATATCTTACCTGATGAACAAGTATTCCAAAATTTTGCTATCTCACTTAAAAAAGGCGGAAAACTCTTTATCTCAACCCCATCAGATGAAGGTGGAAGCGACGTGCATCAAGAAGGCGATACCTCTTTTATTGAAGAGCATGTTCGTGAAGGTTACAACAAGAAAGATATTACTCAAAAGCTGCTTAAAGCAGGTTTTTCAAAAGTAGAAGTGCTCTATTCTTACGGCACGTATGGTAAAATATCTTGGCGTCTTTCTATGAAATATCCTCTTTTGCTGCTCAATAAAAGTAAATGGTTTTTTATCCTTTTACCGTTTTATTACTTGATATTTTTTCCCATTTGCTTTGTACTCAATTGGATAGACCTTCATCAAAATAACTCCACAGGTACAGGGCTTATTGTTTTGGCTGAAAAGTAAGGTTAGGTTCATCATATTTTTTAATATACAGAACTGATTCATGATTTTCCCAATGCATCCAAAAAGGGCGCACTCTACCTGCATAAGCAGATATGCCAATATAATCCCCAAAAAAGTCTGTTTCGTAAGGTGTAAAAGGTTTTTCAGATATAAACTCATTTGTCCAAGTTTCCCCTCCATCTCTAGAAACAGCTAAAATCACTTCTGTGGCATTACCTTTGGTACGGCTTCGGTCATAAAATACGCAGTAAATATACCCTGTGATGGGATCAACAGACATCCAAGTTAAAAATTGGTAACTTCTTGTTTTATCTTGATTGACCCGAATGGGTTTGCTCCATGTCTTTCCACCATCGGTAGATTTCACAATAAATACATCTGTATTATCTATTCCGTTGCGAGTATCCACCCAATTGATATAAATAGTACCCCTGTAACGGCTGTTGGGCGCAATATCGCAACCTATTACAGGCATTCCATTGCTTCGGTCTAATCCTGGAATGGTAATGTTCCAACCCCCTACAATATTAGTAGCTACTATGGGCTTGGTAAAAGTTTGTCCTGCATCCAATGATTTTACAAAGTAGATATTTTCATCGCAAGCCCAAGAAACATATACTTCTCCATTGGGACCTACTGCGGGCATAGCACCTTCATTTGTGTGATCATCATCTGCAGCGCTACCTGCTTTGGTATCTAAGCGAATAGGTTTAGAAAAAGTTTTACCTCTATCTGTTGAACGAGCAAAAAGAATGATACTGCTATCTTTTGTACCCTTATACATTTCGTCCCATTCTTTTAGCCCTCTGTACCGACTAAATTGTGTCCATGCTATGTAGATATTATTCTGTGTTTGGGGATTATCAGTTAGGTCTGCGCAAGGATAGGCTTTATCCTCAAAAGGAACTAAACCTTTGTGGGCAAGTACATCTGTGCTTTTACCTGGAAAAGTTAGTCCTTTATCCGTAGAGACTTGGCAAAAAATGCCCGAGTCTTTCCATCCCCCAATATAAACCATGTACACATTACCTTCTTTATCTGCAGTTAGAGCAGGGTCTCCTAAAACATTTATGTTTCTATTACGAATACGGTTGTATTTCCAAGTTTTACCATTGTCAGGGGTAGTAAAATAGTAGAGAGGTACTTGAGCGCCACCTGTCCAATAGTCAGGATTAGCAGGATTAACTACAATAGAAAGCTCTTCAAAGGTCCTAATAGGTCCTTGTATCTTAATCAAATTTTTATCGGATATTTCTGTAATCTTAAAGTTTCCCTCTACTAAAACTACTTCTTTTTTAGGGGACTTTGTACTATTTCTGGGCGAATCACAAGCAGTAATGGTTATCACAGCACAAACTACAAGTAATCTGCACAAGTACATATACAAAGATACAAAATTCAGTGCCAAACTGTATCACATTTGGACAATAAGGATCTATGAACTTATTAGTAAATGGCTAAGCCTATAACATCTTTTTGAGTATGTGTAACTATTACTGAAATTTAAGTTCCTTAATTTTTGCACCGTCAAAAATAACTTCCATCTGCGCATCAGGATTCTTAAAGTTATCTCCGTCATAGCTAATACGTTCATAAAAAACGGATACCGTACCATCAGGATTCTTTTTGCCATTAGGGTCCTTGGGGTTACCTATTTCTTGGGTCATTACTTCTCTCTTCTTACCAACGAGCATATTTTCTAATTGTTTGCGAGAATAAAGCCTTTGTGTGCAATTTGGATCAATCCGACATTTGACTAAATTAGCCTTCTCAATTTGTCCACTGCTAATGTACAAACTACGTAAAGCATTGATTAAATCAGCGTTTCGGGGCTGAATTTCGTTAGCCCTTTCTAGATAGCCCAAAGCTATGTTGAAATGTTCTTTTGAACTTTTCTCCATTTCTTCAGATTTAGCCTTATCTTTTAAGAAAAGCTCTTCTGCGGCATCATGTAAACGTTTACCTTCTCGTAAGTAAATAGCACCCAAATCGTATAGAGCATCAAAGTAGGTAGGATTGAGCTCTATTACTTTTTTGTATTGCTCAATTGAGGTTTTGAAGGCGCTAATTTCAGCTTTGTCTTTATCTTTGGGTTCAGAAACTTTGCCGTACAAATAACGAAGTGCTACATCATTTGGGTCCTTTTCTACTTCTTGTTTAAGCTCGTTGATTTTTTGGTCAATTGTGCCTTGGCGGATATAAATATTAAATTCTTCATTACGCATGCGTACTTTGTTAGCAATACAAGCATCTAGTCCTTCTTTAAGAAATTTGTAGGTAGGATCTTTTTCGTTGAAGCCCTTAGTTGATTTTATACTGTCTATGCTTTTGTTAATTTTAGCAATAAGAGCTTCATTGACAGATTTACCTTTTTGAAGAATAGATAAAGCTTGTTCAAAATTTTTCTCTTGATTGTAGATGTTAGATAAAGTTAAATAAGCAGTAGGGTCCTCAGCATTTTTCTCTACTAATTGAGAAAGTGTGGCTTTGGCTAAGGTAAAATCCCCATCAAAATAAGCTGCCTGTCCAAGTACAGTGTGATACTGCAAAGAAACAGGTTTTTTTACATCTAAAGGATTCATGTCGGCTACTTTTTTGAGCTTTTCCTTAGCTGTATTGTACTTTTTTTCTTTGAGTTCTGTAAGCGCTCCATTAAATAAAATTAAAGAAATTTGTGGAACGTAAATTTTTACTAAATCCTCTTTATATTTCCCCTTAGTGTCTAATTCCATAGTTTTTTTGTAGGCTTGATAAGCCTCTTCACCAGCATTAGGATACTTGGCAAACAACTTGGGATTACCAGCGATACCTACCAAAGCTCTTACTCTATAAAAGTAAGCCTTAGGTTCGTTTTTAGTAGACTCATTCGCTAACGCCTCATCTACATTTTTTAATGCTTCCTCAAATTCTCCGTTGTTTAGGTGAATGCCTGCGTTAGTAATTTTACTTTGTTGAGCTAAAATAGTCTGCAAGCTGCAAAGCCAACTAAATAAAATTAAAATCAGAATGTGCTTTTTCATAGTTTTATCTATGCTAATTGATTGTCAAAAGTAAATGAATTAGATTTACAAAAATAGAAAAATCTGATTTTATCTCTAAAAACAGGACAAATTTTTACCTATTTAACCTGATAGAATTTATCTATTCACCAACGCTTAAAAAAGAAAAGCATTAAATTTTTCTATTTGATTATCAGTAGCTTGTACAAAAAAATCTAAATATCCTGCTATAATTTTTGAACTATGAGAAAAATATACTATTTTCGTACAATATGAAATACCTACTTGGTGTCGTTAGTTGGTGGCTATTATGGACTTGGTTGAACTTATACGGGCAATCTCCAAAAGAGCTAAACGCCCCTCATACAGATTTGTACGAATATACTTCTTTGCGCGAAGCACTGAAAAATCCTGAACAAGTATATAAGCTTACTTTGAGAAACGAAAGACTAACCGCGTTTCCTAACGAAATTTTTCAGTTTCGTAACCTCAAGTATCTTAACCTAAGCTACAATGAGATTAAAGAAATTCCTGTGGAAATATACAAGCTTGAACAATTAGAAGTCTTAATTCTTAATCACAATTTTATCCAAAGTATACCGCATACAATCGGAATGTTACAAAATTTAACTGAACTTAACTTAATACGCAATGCAATTACTACCCTACCTGCTGAAATTGGTCTACTTGCTCGCTTGAACATGCTTTGTTTAGACGAAAACTTTATCAAAAAGGTCCCCCCTGAAATTGGAAATCTCAAAAACCTTCGCTATTTAGGTTTAAGTGAAAACGAAATTAACTTATTACCTGAAAGTATTGAAGGACTAACAGCGTTAGAAGTCTTAACTTTAAGCAATAACAACATAAAAGCTTTACCGCCTTGTATTAAACAAATGAAGCATATTAAGGAATTGTATATCAGACAAAACCAAATTCCTGAATTTGAAAAAAAAGTCATAAAAAAATCGTTATCTCAAACGATTTGCTATCTTTGAGCATGAAAGTTGAGCTAAACTCAATCTATCTAATCTTTGTTTTATATTTTTTTTGTTCTGTATCAGCCCAGCCTTTTTACTTATATGAATTGGATGCTACCAAAATACAAAACGACCAGGTTAAAGTTGTTTTGAAATGCCCAAAAATAAATCAAAAACAAATTCATTTTTACTTCCCTGCTTATATTCCCAATAATTATGCGCCTATAAATTATGGTAGATTCATTTCTAAGTTTTCAGTTAAAAATGCTAAGGGCGAATACCTTAAATTCACTCAGAAGGATATTAACACGTATCTCATTTTTAATGCACAAGATATTTACATGATTGAATATATGGTAGAAGATACCTGGGACTTGATAGAAGATAAAAACTACGTATTTGGTGCATCAGGGACAAATATAGACATAGATTGTCTGCTTATCAATGCAGGGGGCTTTTTCGGATATTTTGAAAATTATCAAAATATACCTTTTCATATTAAAATCCTTCATTCTCAACAATGGCATGTGTATTCTTCCTTATTCATTCAAGAAAAAAAAGAACACTATACTCTCTTTTTGTCCCCCAATTACAATCGTTTAGTAGATAATCCAATCATTGCTACGGCTAAGCTAGATACAATATCTATAAAGCAAGATAAAATAGAGTGTGTAACCTCCATATATGCTAACTACAACTACCCAAAAGACACAGTAAGACATATCATTAAAAACGTGCTAACTGGCGTACAGAACTATTTACAATACCCTATCAATAGACAATATCACTTGATTCTACTTCTTCGGAAAGCAGATCCACAAAATAGACAATTAAGAGATATCGGAGCTTTTGGGGCCACCGAGCATACTCACTGCTCAGTTATCCATATACCTGAAGATATGCATGAGTATCATCCACTGGGTACTCCTTATCTCAAGCGTATGCAACAGCTACTTTGCTATAACCTTGTTTATGCTTCTCTAAATGCTAATCTACCTAGTAGTTACTTAGTAGATTTTGATTTTCAAAAAAGCGTACCTACTGCCCATAACTGGTTTTATACAAGCTTTCCTCACTATATTACTCTTCTAATAGACAATAACTATGATTTACACCGTTTATGCTCATGGTTGAGTAAAAAAGTATCATTAGCGAAAAACTATCCCGAAGGTGTCCCTCTTAATAGTTTGAGCTTACATATAGCCGAGTATCCTAATCCTTACGACTTGTTTAGCTATTTTTTTGACTATGGGGTACTGCTGATGTTTTGCTTAGATATTGAAATTATTGCCCAAACTCAAGGAGAAAAAAATCTTTTACAAGTTATAAAGTCTCTAAGTAAAAAATTTGACAAAGAACGACCTTTTACTGAACAAGAACTCATCCCTGCAATTGCAGAACAAACTAACCCTGAAATTCTTCGCTTCTTCCAAAATTATTTTGAAAAATACAACAAACCAAATTATGCAAAGTATGCAGAATTAGTTGGAATAAAATATGAGGATGGTATTTTTATCCCATTAGACACTCAAACAGCGAAGCAAAAACAATACTTAAAAAAATGGCTACAGCTTCCCTAAGTGTACATATCTTTTTTCAGTTACTTATTTTTACTACCTTCGTATAATTCGTACTTTAAGAGCTTGCATTCAATTTTAGCATTATAAAAAGGAATTTTCTTACTGGCATGCAGCCCTATGTATTTTGTTAATGTGTCATTACCCGTAAAAATATATCCTGTATAGCCTTGGCATTTCTGCTTCAAGAAATCTCCAATAGCTTGGTAAGTGTTTTTCAAATTTTCTTCTTGTCCTAACCGCATTCCGTATTCAGGGTTAAATATAATTATTCCTTTTTTATCTTGGGGAATAGGAGTTTGTCTGAAATCACATACCTTGAATTGAATGTATTGTTGTACACCTGCAATAGCTGCATTTGCTTGGGCTGCTTGTATAGCATCAGGATTGATATCTGTGGCAATAATTTTAATATCTAAGTTCTTTTTGACAGCTGCATTAGCTTTTCTACGTATAGCTGACCATATTTTTTTATCAAATTCTTGATAGTGCATAAAAGCAAAATTGTTCCTTAAAATACCTGGCGGTTTGTTAAGTGCCATCATTGCAGCTTCTATTGCTAATGTTCCGCTTCCTGTCATGGGGTTAATAAAATGGGTATTCTTATCCCACTCTGCTGCTAATATGATAGATGCCGCTAAACTTTCCTGTAAAGGTGCTTGAAAAGGATATTTTCTGTAGCTATGTTTAGACAAAACCTCTCCTGACGTATCTAAATATACGCTCACATCATTATTCTTCCAATATAAAAACACTACGGCACCCTTAGGTTCAGGACCTGAATTCGGTCTTTTGCCTATCTTTTGACTCATTCGATCTACAATCGCATCTTTACATTTTACATTTGGATACAATGAATTAATGATAGTAGGATTATCTACAATAGAATCCACTGTAAGATAGCTTTCGGGATTGAGATACTTTTCCCAAGGTATCTCTAAAACTTTTGCATACAAATCTTCTGCGTTAAACGCCACAAAATCTTTAATCCAGTATAAAACTCTGTTGGCTGTCCTTAAATGTAAATTCAAGGTATAAGTATCATGAAAAGTTCCTTGTATTTCAACCGCGGAAGGATATTCAGATACTACAGAAAAACCTAACTGCTCTATTTCCTGCGCTAAATACGGAGTAGTCCTATTTGCACAAGTAATAAGTATTTTATTCATACTGTAAAAATACGCAAGCAATCGCTTTTATTATGTACGAAGAAAATAATGCTATAATTAAAACGAAATCAAGAATTTATTATTTTGTAAATCTTTACCTTTGTAGCATGACAAAGGTATATTTCCCGTATGGCGTAAGTAACTTTGAAATTTTAGTCAAAGATGACTACGTATTTGTAGACAAAACAACTTTCATAGAGAAATTAGAATACACTAAAGAAAGAAACGTAGCATTTTTGCGCCCGCGTAAATTTGGCAAGAGTTTATGGCTTTCTATTTTAGAATACTACTATGACACTAACCAATCACACAAATTTCAGCAACTTTTTGGTAAATACTACATTGGTAAAAACCCTACGCCCTTGCATAACCAGTACAGAATTCTCAAATTTGACTTTAGTGGCATAGACACCGAAACAAAAGAAAAAGCAAAAAGAGGTTTCAGTGTCTCCGTACAAAGTAGCCTGAATAACTTCCAAATACGATACTCAATTTTAACCAAAGAAGCTTCGGAACACATCTTTAATGCGGCAGATGCCGAACAAAAAATTAAGTACTTTTTTGATTATTACCCTAACGACAAGCCCATTTACCTGCTTTTTGATGAATATGACCATTTTACTAACGACATTCTCTACCGAAGCGTAGAGGAGTTTATTGACAGTGTATCCAAGCAAGGTTATGTCCGAAAGTTTTACGAAGTCATCAAAGCTGCAACGCAACAAGGGGTAGTAGATAGAGTATTTATCACAGGCGTATCTCCCTTAACCTTAGACGCTCTGACCAGTGGATTTAACATTCTCACAGACCTTACCCACAGTCCCGAATTTGACACCATGCTCGGTTTTACAGAAAATGAAGTAAAAGAACTTGTCCGTTTAACTCTGCAAGACCCAAGTCGTGAAGATGAAGTCCTGCAAGAAATGAGAGAATGGTACAATGGCTACAAGTTCAGCATACATTCCAGAGAAAGCATCTACAACTCGGATATGGTTCTGTACTACTTAAAAGCATTTAGTACTACTCAAAAAGCTCCTGATAATTTGTTAGATACCAACATTGCACCTGACTATCACAAGCTTAGACAGATGTTTGAAGTTGTCAATTTTGAAGAGAATAAGCAAGTGTTGAGAGAGGTATTAGAAAAGGGCTATGTTACGGCGCCGCTGATTTCACAGTTTAGTTTTAGCCATGATTTTGGTTCAGAGGAGTTGATTAACTTTTTGGCGTATTTAGGGAACTTGACCATAGAGGGGGTAGATGTTACAGGTAGGATAAAGTTCAGGATACCTAACCGAGTGATAGAGAAGTTGTATTGGCAGTATTATGGGTATGTGCTTACGCGGGAAGCAGGGGTAAAGAGTAAAGTTCGCAAGATAGACAAGGCGATAGAGGAGATGGCAAGGAGTGGTTCGTATGAGGAGTTTTTTAGGTTAATAGGTGAGGTATTGGAGGGGCTTTCTAACAGGGACTTTATTGAGTTTAGTGAGAAGCAGATTAAGATGGTGTTGATAGCTTATTTGATGTTAGCGGACATTTTTGAGGTGGTCAGTGAGCGGGAGGTAAGGCAGGGTTATCCTGATTTGATGTTGTTGAGGAAGTCAAGTAATGTATATGAGCATCATGAGTTTGTGATAGAGTTAAAGTACTTAAAGAAAGGTCAGGAGGGGGAGCTTGACAAGGTCAAAGCCGAAGCGCGAGCGCAGATTTTGAGGTATTATGAGCAGGATAAGCATTTGCAAAACAGACCATATTTGCACTTGCTTACCGTAGTGTGTGTCAAAGATGAATTGTATGTGGAAAGAATAAGCACTCTAAATTAAAATTTGTACTCAAACTCTATTTCTGCAATATCCTTCTGCTCTATCCGAATAATTTGAGTAAATGTTTTCTCATTTGCAGAATCTACAACTATGCACACAGGAAATTGGTCCAAAATATATTCCGACAACATGGGCAAATCCTGTACAATCCAAGCAGAAATACGGATATCTTTCCAAGTTATGAACTTAAATTTTTTGTCTTTTTCTGTGTAAAAGTAGATTACAGCAGGTATATCCCAAAATAAGGTATCCTTCTTAGTAAGAGCACTAAAAACTATTTTTTTTCTATTTAGAGTATCTACTCGTAGTGCTGTTTTTCTAACATTATTTTGAAGGTAAATATCTTGAACTGTATCCTTATGGCAAGTGCGAAGCGTTGCAAAATGAGGTCTTTGATTGATGTAAAGCGTTTTTACTTTATTGCCTTTAATAACAAGCAAAATAAATGTGGTATCTTTTTGAAAAGGTGTTTGTTTTATAGTCTGAAAAAATATCTCTCCTTCACTTAGCTCTACAGGAATGGTATTCTGGTTTGTACTGCAAGCATAAAACATGCACATTATCAAAAATATACAACCATATTTCATATCTTTGCAAAGGTATGGGTTGGTTTAGAAAGAAGAAAACTCAATTTGATGATGAGATGTCATTTTTAGAACATTTAGAAGAGTTACGATGGGCAATTATAAGGGGACTGATTGGTTGGGTTATTTTTACTATTGCTGCTTTTGCTATGAAGAACTACATTTTTGGATACATTATTTTTGCGCCTAAAAAACAAACTTTTCTTACCTACCAAATACTGAGAAAAATCGGCGTTTCTTATGCTGCACCTGACTTTCCACTAGTAAGCACTACTCTCACAGGACAATTTACTTCACACCTTTTAGTGTCCATTTATGTAGGTTTTATTTTGGGCTTTCCATTCATTTTTTGGCAATTATGGCAATTCGTAAAACCAGGTTTATACCCTCATGAAATAAAAGCTACACGTGGAGTAGTTGGATATGCTACTTTTTTATTCATAGCAGGATTATTATTTGGATATTTTATCATTACGCCTGTTTCATTGAGCTTTTTAGTACAATACAGCGTAGATGATGCACATACCGTAAAAAATATGTTCCATTTGGGCGACTATATTTCTGTGGTAGCTCTACTTACTTTTGCTTTTGGACTAATTTTTCAAATGCCCTTGATAATTTACTTTTTAGCTAAGGTAGGAATAATGACCCCACCTTTTATGCGCCATTATAGAAAACATGCAATTTTAGGGATATTTATTCTCTCTGCACTGATTACGCCTACCACAGATATGATAACTCAATTGATTGTAGCCATACCCATGTTGCTTTTATATGAAGTAAGTATCTTGATTGCAGGGCGCGTACAAAAACAGAGAGAACAAGCAGAAAAAAACGTAGCGCTAAGTACTTCTACGGCATCATAAAAGCATATATGCTAAATCCTAACGCAATTACGCCTACAATACAGCTCAATATCCACAATCGGTAATTGCGAGCTACCAATGAAATAGGAGATAAAACTAAAGCTAACTGATATAAGCCTTCCGCAATATCGTATTTATCCGATTTTGCATCAGCATTTTGGTATTCCCTTTCATATTTTCTTGCTTCTTTTTCAATTTCTTGTTTTTCTCTTTTATATTCAGCAATTTTAGCCTTATAGTACTCTACTTTTTTGATTTCTTTCTGAACAATATCTATATCAGCAGGATTTTTACTATCCTTGCGCTGAATAATGTCTACTTCTAACTTATCTTTTTCACTTTCAGCTAAGCTTTGTTTGATACTTTTAGCCTGATAAAAACTCCAACTATCATTCGTTTTAACTAAGTTGATAAATAATTCATCACCTGCGGCATTGTTGAGAATACTTGTAACAGCTAAAAAAACTGCTATAATAGACGTGGTAAGTGCATTAAGTTTTTCTAACTGTTCCAACTCTATTTCTTTACGCGTTTTAGGTTTGGACTCTTGTGTAGATGAGTTAGGTAAACTTTCCTGTGGTACTTCACTTTGATTATTGTATGCATTAGCCATATTTATTTGATAGTTTGTTTGTGTATTTTGTTGTTTATCTTGTTCTTTTCTACGAAATTTTATCATAGCCACAAAAATATAAGATTTTTCGTTAAGAAAATGTAAAAAGTGTCAGAGAAAATGACTTAATTTACCTTTTCACCTCTTAGCTCACGTATACGCTTACGAACTTGTGTTATGTATAAACTGCCCGGATAACGTGCCAAAAAGTCTTGATACAAAGCTAATGCTTTATCTTTTTCTTGATAAAATTCATCGTATATTTTAGCAGTTAAGTACATGGCATCATCAGCTAAAATATCGTTACTGTATTTTTCCATAATTTCTTGGTAGCAGGATAAAGCTTTATCTATCTTTTGAAGTGAGGTATAAATTTTTGCTTTCAAGAACCAAGCATCATCTATTACGGGATGAGTAGGATATTTCTGTATCAAAGAGTCCAAGCAGAGTAAAGCTTGTTCCTTTTTATTTTGATAATCAAGTAATTCCGCGCGTGCGTAGTGCCGTAATACAGTAGTATTGCTATCCATAATTGTATTATCTTGAATGAATAAGCTAAGTTTAAGGGCATCGTTAGCAATATCGTTGTGAGTGCCTTGTTTAAGTATTTTTAGTCTACTATTCGCTAATGCAAATTCTCCTTTGTAGTACGAAAGTTGGGCATGTTTGAACTTTGCTAAATTCGCCTGAACGGCATCTTTATTTTGTTGTTGTATTTCTATGTAAATGTTTTCAGCAGTATCAAAATCCCCTTTGATGATGCAAATATCAGCTTTGAGTAGCAAAGCATCTACTCTTTTGAAAGCAGCTGCCGAATTAGAAAGTATCTCTTCAATGTATTTATTAGCTTGGTCAAGATCGTATAGGTAAAATACAGAGAGGTAAGCAATTCTGTACATGGCGTCAACCGTTTTTTGGTTTTTTCCGAACTGTTGTATGTGGTTTTTATAGTTTTGAATAACCGTTTGAATCTCATTTTTGTCTATGGTAGTTTTTTCGGTGGCTTGTAGTTCAGAAACGCGAGCTTTACCCATAGATGCTTTTTCGTGATATACGTCATTAGGATAGCGCTGAATAACGTAATTGTAAGCCTCTATGGCTACGGGATAGTTTTTATTCTGTTCAGCTACTTCGGCAATATCAACTATACGATACCCTCTCTCTTTATTTAATCGGTCTAAGGCTTTTGCTTGAATGAGTGCATTTTCGTAATCCTTGTGTTGCAGGTATAACCAAATTAAAAGTTCTTTCATTACTGTGTTATTTTCATCTTGGGCAATCTCTTGTAATATTCCTTGTTCTGCTTTTTTGAAGTCCTCTTCGGAGTTGATAATGTTGGTTACCTTAGTTTGGACCATTTGTAGCTCATTGGGCTTTTTTTTCAGCAAACGTACAAATTCTGCTACGGCTTGAGTTATGTTTTTTGTTTCTCCGTAGAGTTCTATAAGTTCTTCACTAAAAAGATAATCATCTTTGAAGTAGTTACGTGCTTCTTGATAGGTGCGTATTTGCCAGTAGGGCAAATTTTTTTGACTAAAAAACATTCCCACAGTAACAAAATAGTCTTTATTTACACTTTTAGGTTTGAGCAGGGGCATCCAAGTGCGTTCTGCATCGGTCATTTTACCCCATTCGTAGTAGGTGTAGCCTAATTCTAACGCATAAAGTGGATTTTTCTTTGCTTTTTTAGTAAGCAGTTTTTCGGATTCTACATATTTTTTTTGGGCTACCAGGCAAGTATTGTAGTACATTACATAACTTTCCTCTTGCTTGTTAGTTTCCATTAGCTCTTTGTATAGTTGTTCAGCTTTGTCAAATTCTTGATTATCTAAATATTGTTTAGCTAATTGAGCTTTTTGGATTTCATTTTGGCACACAGCAGATGCTCCACAGAGTACAAAGAATAAAAAAAGCAGGGCGTGCATACATACAAAGATACACTTTTATGTTAAATGTATAACTTTTCAAAGTAAAGGTTAAGTTTTAATTTTTTTGGGCGTGCCCTTGTGGGCATTTCGCTGCGCTCATGCCCACAAGGTCGGCGTGCTACGGGCTACGCTAACGCTTCGGTGCTGCGCTTCGCTGCGCACCGTGCTGACGCACGCCCTCCGCATGCCTCACGCAAGGAATCTCTGAAACGATTGTTTCTTTGTTTCATATACCAAGTTTTAGCTTGTAAGTACTTGTACTTCAAGCTCAAACAAGATAAAGACATGATTGCATAGGTCAATTGCGTGAGGGGCATGGAGCATGCCGTTAGGCAGTACGAAGCGCAGCGAAGTACCGAAGCGATAGCGTAGTGCGGAATGCCCCGACCCTTGCGTCAGCAAGGGGCACGCCCAAAAAAACAAACTATTTTTTAGAGCTAATAATAAGTCAGACTTTTGCATTTTTTACATATTTGCGAAGTATGAAAAAAAACAAAAAAAAGAAAATTTTGTTTGGTGCAGTAGATGTAAATTGGCGCATCAGCAGCTATACAAAATACCTACAAAGCATATACGGAGATAAAATAGAAATTCATTCTTTTGTCAAATCCAGGGTACCCAAAGACCACTACCACACTCAATACACTTACAGTTTTGATTACCAAAAGCTATCAAAGTTTAATCAGTGGTTAATTTCGTTCTACTTTTTTATTGTGGCACTATTTCGCTATGATATTCTGTACTTCATTTCAGGGGAAACGCTGCTTACTCGCAAGTTAATGGCTTGGGAATTAAGATGGCATAAAAAACTAGGTAAAAAAATTATCATGCACTTTGTAGGTTCTGACCTTAGAAGTGAAATTTATGTTCAGCACAAAAACGCTCATATTCAGGAGTATTTAGAAGGTACATTAGAAAATATGCCCCCCAAACAGACTGAATGGCAAAAAAAATTATGCCGTTTAGCCATGCAATATGCGGACTTGATATTAGTATCTACTCCTGACCTGATTGAATTTTTTGACACAAAAGAAAAGGTAAAGTACTTCCCTGTAATGTTAGATTTAGAAGATGTAGAAAATCAAATTAAACATATTATGCCCGAAAAGTACCCGCAGCGAGATAAAATTAGAATAGTTCATTCACCTTCTAACATTAGCTTGAAAGGTACAGACTATATCAACGCAGTAATGAAAAAAATATGTGCCAAAAACTCTGAAATAGAATACATTAACGGAGCAGACCCAAGCTACAAAAACACTACCCACCGCTTGTGCGGACTTACAAGATACAGCTTGTTTGAGCTACTTCAAAAATCAGACATTTTGATAGACCAAATTGTAATTGGTTGGTATGGACTACAAAGCATAGAAGCTATATACTGCCAAAATGAAGTAATTGCTTGGATTGAACCTGAACTTAGAGCTTACTTACCTTCGGATGCGCCTTTTTATATCTGCGAACAAAGTTTAGAGAAAAGCATCATGGAAGCAATTGAAAATGTGAAAAATGGCAGGCGAAAATCCCGCCGAGAGTATGTCATAAGATACCATACATTAGAAAATAGCCCATTTTTAGAGTATATTAAGGCAGTTTTAGATTAAGATGTTTAGAACATTCTTTTTGCAGAGTAAAGAACATTTTATACTTTTAAGCTATGAACGCACAGCTAAGCTATATTGAAGCTAACAAGCAAAGAATGCTTGATGAACTGCTATCTCTGCTACGAATTCCAAGTATAAGCGCAGACCCTAAATATAAAGATGAAGTAAAACGCGCAGCTGAATGGACTGCCGATGCTTTACGAAAGGTAGGAGTAAATTATGTAGAAATATACCCTACCGACGGGCATCCGATTGTTTATGCAGAGCATATTATTGACCCCCAAGCGCCTACGGTTTTATGCTACGGACATTATGATGTACAACCCCCTGACCCGCTAGAACTATGGGACTCACCACCTTTTGAACCTGTTATTAAGGATGGAAAAATTTACGCGCGCGGTGCCGCAGACGATAAAGGGCAATTTTACATGCATATTAAAGCCTTTGAAGTAATGAAGAATACCACAGGTATTCCTTGTAATATCAAATTTTTAATTGAAGGTGAAGAAGAGGTAGGTTCGGATAATTTGTATCGCTTCGTAAAAAACAACGCCCAAAAATTAAAAGCAGATATTGTCCTAATCTCGGATACTCACATTATTGCTAATGACATACCTTCTATTGAGTATGGACTAAGAGGACTGTCTTACATGGAAGTAGAGGTTACAGGTCCGAATAGGGATTTACATTCAGGCTTGTTCGGTGGTGCAGTAGATAACCCTATCAATGTACTTTGCAAAATGATAGCTTCGCTCAAAGATGAAGATAATCGGATTACTATACCTGGTTTTTACGACAAAGTAGTAGAGTTGAGTGCAGAAGAACGTGCTTTCATCAATCAAGCGCCTTTTGACCATGAAGAATATTGTAAATCTTTGGGCATTGCTGATACAAACGGAGAAAAAGGTTATACAGTATTAGAACAAACTTCAATTCGCCCTACTTTGGACGTAAATGGTATTTGGGGGGGCTACACAGGTGAAGGTGCAAAAACGGTCCTTCCTTCAAAAGCCTATGCCAAAATTTCTATGCGTCTAGTGCCTAACCAAGATCCACAAGAAATAAGTCAATTATTTGAAAAGCATTTTCTTAGCATAGCTCCAAAAACTGTAAAGGTCAAGGTAACGTATCACCATGGGGGTTATCCTGCGGTTACGCCAATAGATAGCCCAGGTTTTCAAGCAGCCAGCAAAGCGATGGAAGCAACTTTCGGTAAAAAGCCCATTCCTACTCGAGGAGGAGGTTCTATTCCTATTGTTGCTTTGTTTGAACGAGAATTAGGCATTAAATCCGTGCTTATGGGCTTTGGCTTAGAATCCGATGCTATTCATAGCCCAAATGAGCACTATGGCATATTTAATTATTTCAAGGGAATAGAAACTATTCCCCTTTTTCATCAATACTTCGCATCTTTGTGTAAAACCTAAATGTAATTTTGGCGACTCTGCAAAGAGCAAGAGTCGCCAAAAAGTTTTTCAAACTATACCAAAATTACTTCAATTCTAATTTACATAAACTATTCTTTCGTTACCGTTAATAGTAACTTTGGCAACCTTATCGCAGGCACCATCGCCGTAAGCATCGTAGTCAAGCGTCATAGTTGTTCCTGAACTTGTAAGTGTCAATGTCCATACACCTGTAACAAAAGTACTTGCACATCCAAGTTTGACTTTTTTGTATAGCGGAGTAGTGATATTGACTGTAAAAGCTTCTCCATTTCTATTCACACCAGATCCTGTACCTGTTACAGAATACTCATCATCCCAAGGATTGAGCGGAGTAGTATAGCCTTTTGTTTTAGTAATAACTCGGTTGGATGTCCAAGTAATTGTTTTGCCATCAGGAGTGATAGCACTAGCGTTTGTTACTGTCAAAGTAAATTGAGGTTGTCCCGAAGCATTATTGCCATTATTGATCAGCTCTCTTTTACCTGTATATTGGGTCATTCTCAACTTGTCAAAACCAGCGTAGTAGTTAATTAAGGTCATAGAAGCTTTAGCATTAAGTGTTTTGTAAAACCCTGTATCTACTCTAAACACAATAATACCTTTACGATATTTACCATCATTACAAACTACAGGAGTGTTGCCGAAATTTATCTCAATTTTTTTGTAAGCGCCTGAGTCGCTCACAGTAACCGAAGTCCTTGCAGAGTCTTGAGGTAGAACCCACAAAACTCGCCGAATCCCAGTAGTACGTTGTACACCAGGTGTCGCATTTGCTTCTACATCTGAAATATCCTTAGCGTTTTCAAATTCCGATTCTATCATTCCATTATCTTCCGCAGCTTGAATACTTTCCAAAATTTGTTTGGGATTTTCTTTTTTGCGACAAGATACAAGCGCTAATGTACTTACTAAAAGTATTGCACTTAGCTTGACTATCTTACTCATAGTTAATTGATTGAACGTAAGTAAGTATACAAACGCCGTGCCAAAAATTAGAACCATCGTATTTTTAAAAGCAAAAAGCTTTACTTTTAGCAAACGTTGGTAACAAAAATAAGATCAATCTACTTAACTTTGAAGCTCCCTTTCCCTATCAAATATCCGTTTTCATACACTTCTACGGTGTGATTTCCAGGCTTATACTCAACTGGATTGGCATATACTAATGATACTTCTTGGGCAGATTGAGTATAGTTTATAGTTTTTGAGGTAGAATAAGTTTTCTCACCATCCACAGTTTTAATTTTTCCACTGCCTTTGTTCATATCTTGGCTTACGCTACCATCAGGATTGATATAGACAATGTATAAAGTCCGCTCACCTTTATCCGCAACTTTATTTTCAGCAATAGTAAAGCGCATTTTGATTTTGCTTATTTTACGTGCTTTGAAAGGTTGGTCATCGTCTTCTTTACCATTTTCCTTTATCATGCTAAACTTAAAGTCCTCTGCTTTCAGAATAGATGCCGTTTTAACTTTTATATCCAATTCTGCAATTTTATCGTCTTTTTCTATCGTTTTTCGTTTAAGTTCCTCATTATCTTGCTTAAACTTCTCTAAGTCAGCTTTTAGTACTTTATTTTCACGAACCAATGAATCTATTCTGTTTTGATATTTTTCTACGTAGTATTTGAGTTGGTCAATTTGCTCTTTTAGTCTTTTGATTTGTTCTTTATCCAAATTTCCTTTTTGAATTTGCGCACGGATCTGTGCTTTTTGTTTCTCAATGTACTCATTTTGTGCTGCTACTATGGAATCTAACTCTCTTATTCTACCTTTTTGACTAATCACAATCTTATTTACTTCATCTAATTCTTTTTCCAAGTCAATCGTTTCGGTTTTTAGACTATCTCGCTCTTTGACTACTCTATCTCTGTACTCAATTACTTTTTGCCGATTAAGTGCAGTGTAAGCTAATGCAATCACTAACACTACGATAATGGATAAAAAGACAATACGCTCTATATTGCGTTTTTTTGCATCTTGTACCATAGTAAAAATTGAAAAATACGCTTGCAATATTAGAAAAAAACAAATAAACCACGATTAAACGATATCATTTTGCTCATGATTCGCGCAAATATACTAACCTAATCTGCTTCATTTTTACGCACACACCTGCATACATGTCTAAACTTGTATTTTGACCTTGAACTTGTACTTTAAATTCTACTTCGCTAATAACAGGATACTTGTAGCCTGCGCTAAAAGTTTGCCCAAAACGGATGGAATTCGGCTTTTTATCTATCAGACGAATTTGAATAGGTTTACCTATGCGTTTGAGAAAAAAATCTTCGTATTTGTATAAAGAATCATAAGGAGATAACATTTTTTTTGAACCAAAGTAAGGAATAGATTGACCTGGGAACATTAAGGTCTTTACTTTTTCTAACTCATTGTTATTGACTAAGCTTGCTATGTTTTCTAATAAGTTTTGCACTACTTCTGCATTTTGATGATAAAATGTAAGCCATTCTTGGTGTACATTTTCAGTAAGTTTTCTCAAATCGGGGCTATCTTGTACGCCGCTGGTTCTATCATTAGGGGAGGGAATGAAGTCTGTTCGAGGAATTTGACCAGAAAGTTCAGTTACATGCAGGTAAGGCACTTTGGTGTCGTATTGTTGGTTGTCTTTCAAGTGTTTAATAGACAGCCGCAGAATGCGCTCTGTCATATCTAAATAGGGACAATACACAGCAATAACTAAATTATCTCTAACAAACAAGCATAAAAATTCTTTGGTAGTGCTGCGCATCCAAGAGCGAACAGTAAGATGCTGCCCAACAAAAATTCTAAACAGATTTTTGTCATCTTCGGGCATTCCTGGGGTAAGCAGCTCATAAATTTTAAGGATATCATTTTTACCTTCTATGGCACTTTTTTCATCTTTGAACAGATAGTAGTTGACGGTAAAAGAAATAGCGCTATCTTTTCGCAGAAATCTGTTGAAATAAGCTGCTTTGAAGCCTAAGCTTTTAATGTGGTTGAGAAAAAATTGCAGTTGAGACTTAATTTGTGTGCGTGTTTCTTGTTCCAAAGGCAAGGTTTGAGTTAAGTCGTCAATCATTTGGCTTTCTTGGCGATAGTTTTTGTAGCCTACTGCTTCAAGGTCTTTTTGTGTTAAGGTCAAGGTAGGTAAGTCTTTGGTTGTATAGGTTGGTTTTGAGCATGCAAGTAAAAAATAGAATATAAGGTAAAGTATGATATTTTTTATTTGGGCGTGCCCCTGCGCTGACGCTTGGGTCGGGGCATTCCGCACTGCGCTATCGCTTCGGTGCTTCGCTGCGCTTCGCACTGCCTTACGGCATGCTCCATGCCCCTCACGCAAAAACGAACAAATGATATACCTTGCGCTTTTAACACTCATCAACCTCTTAACCTTCTTTTAGACTCTTTTGTTTATCCTTGAACCATTGTACAGTCTTTTGTAAGCCCGTTTGAATGTCCACAGTAGGTTGCCAGCCCATTTCCTGTTGTATCTTTTGGTAACTAAGCACAGAACGAAATTGTTCCCCTTTTTTTGCAGGTGCAAAGCGCCGAGGTGCACTTTTACCTGTATATTCGTTGATATAGTCAAAAATTTGGATAACGTTAGTTTCCACTCCTGTACCCACATTAAAAGCCCCTGACTTTGGATAATGTAGGGCTAAATAAGCAGCTTGTACTACATCGCTTACATATACATAATCGCGAGTTTGTAGACCTGTACCGTTAATGTAAGCAGGTTCATCGTTAAGTAATTTTTGACAAAATATAGCTACTACGCCTGCTTCCCCTTTTGGGTTTTGGCGAGGTCCATAGATATTGGCTAAACGTAAAGACACATAAGCTAATCCATGCACTTGATAGTAGTAGTACAAATACTTTTCTACGCTCATTTTGGCAATTCCATAGGGCGAGAGCGGTTGAATAGGATGTTTTTCATCAGCAGGAAAATATTCTTGTTCGCCATAGCCTGCCCCACCTGTGGAAGCAAAAATAAATTTTTTTGTACCAGCCTTCAGTGCAGCTTCTAATAAGTTGATTGTCCCGATGATATTTACTTGGGCATCAAATGCGGGATTATCCACAGACTTGCGAACATCCATTTGTGCCGCAAAATGATAAATAACTTCATACTTCTCTTGTATTACCAACTGTGTACTCTCCTCATCTAAAATATCCAAAAAGTGAAAAATTGCCTTAGGATGCACGTTCTCACGCTTGCCCGTATAAAGATTGTCTATTACGTGCACTTCGTGTTCTGCTTCAATCAGTTTATCTACAATATGAGAAGCAATAAAGCCCGCTCCCCCCGTAACTAATATTTTCATACCACAAAAATAGAAATAGTCAAAAAACGAAGTAGTTTCTTTTTTGTACCTCAACCTTACCACTACTTTTGCCGATAGTTCCAAGCTAAAACTTATCTAAACTTATTGCTCTATTGAGTATTTTGCAATTTTTGCCACACTTTGAAGAAGAGAGCGCTTCAAAGAGGTACTTTTTTGTACATTTTAGTTAGTTTGATTAAAGATAGTTTTTTTGGGCGTGCCCCTTGCTGCGCAAGGGTCGGGGCATTCCGCACTGCGCTTCGCTTCGGTACTTCGCTGCGCT
>JANWVW010000002.1 GCA_025056095.1 Bacteroidia bacterium | reverse complement strand
AACGTACCGAAATTATTAACGCTTGGAATACCGCTTCAAATGCGTTTTATGCCAAACATATTCCTAAGTACTAAACCCGAACCTAACTAAGTACAAAAGCTATCTCTTAAATTAGAGATTTGATATAATAAACATTATGTCAAATTTATATTTCAAGCTTTGGTTTGAGCGTATCAATATAATCTGAATATTATCAGTTAAAAATTAACACAATCATTTTTTTATACTAATTCTCCTCGGGTAGGGTAACAATTGGAATCCCAAACTTAATTTTGAATGAAAGGAAATAAAAATTAGGCAAAAATTTTTACTTTCGGCAGAAAATATTACATTTGCATCCGCATAGCGATAAGAGCATTACTATGTAAAAAAGAAGAGTACAAACTTAAATCTTCAAAATTTTTAATCTTTAATACCCAAATGAAACTCTCAAAATTTTTTGCGGTAGTGATAACTTTGTTTATCTTATCCAGTTGTGCGTAAGTAAAAGCTCCTCTGTTTGCCTCTATTTATGTAGATGTGAAGTCTCCTGTAACTGCCACAGGATATCCCAACTCTTCAAAAGTAGGGGTTGCAAAGGCGACTTCTATTTTAGGTATATTTGCTACAGGAGATGCTAGCATAGAAGCGGCTGCAAAAAATGAAGGAATTACTAAAATTCATCACGTTGATGAGCGAGCAGTAAGAGTACTCTCGCTTTTTGCTTCTTACGAAGTATATGTATATGGTGAGTAGTATATTAAAAAAAGCATGGGTAAATTTATCGTTATCCATGCTTTTTATTTTTGTATTTTCATTTGATATTAGGGCGCAAAAAATTTCTAAATATTACATCTCTTCCCTGCAACAACGCGGTACGCTTTATTTTATCCATTCTCATTTAGCATTCAAAGCTAAAAGAAATAGAGCTACTTTCACCTATGATATCACTTACCTCAGCTCTAGTGACTCGGCATTAGTCAATTTTTCATATTACGAGCCAATCAATCAAAACATTAGTGCAATTGATAGCGTTCAATTCATTTATTCAGATCATATTATTACAAGTAATGCTAAGAAGATCTTTATTGAGCCTAAAAAAAAATATTGGCAGTACCGCTATTCACTAAATTTTTTGTTTAAGGATTTGAATAAGTTATACTTTCAGGACAATCCTCCTAGGGTAATACTCTACAGGCAAAAAAAGTCAGTTGAATTGAATGTAAGTAAACAAATATGGCAGCGGCAGGCCTCTATTATACAGAGAATTTTTGCTCTTATTGAGTCTAATCGGTAACTTGTCTAAGAAAAGATATAAAAGCACAACTTTGAATTTGTTATTTTGAAATTGTGCTTTTGTATGATTTTATGCTTCGTCTTATTCCCACTTTAATACATCTCTTTTAATAATGTAATAAAAACCCACTAAAAGCAGTGCCATAAAAGTAAACATTTCAAAAAAACCGAACCAGCCTAACTCCTTGAAATTTACTGCCCAAGGATACATAAAAATAATCTCTACATCAAACAAAACAAATAAAATAGCAATCAAAAAGTACTTGATGGAAATCGGTGTGCGCGCATCTCCTATTGACTCTACCCCACATTCCCAGGCTGCATTTTTTACTTGACTTCTACGCTTAGGACCAATCAAATGCGTTACCACCATAGTAACAATTACAAATGCCACTGCCAAACCAAATTGAATAATGATAGGCAAGTAATCAGAAGGAAGATAGGTTTTTTCCATAATAAGAACGTATTATTTTTTATTGTTTTTTATGGCTTGCAAGTTACGCATTTGCTTACACACAAGCAAAAAAGTTGTGCAAAGTTTTGTAGATTTATCATTGCTCTAAATAGTTTTTGTATTTTTGGCAATTCTTTTGCACGCGTTTCTAATTTTTTCGCTTTGTATATGCAAACCTCAAACCATAGCCGTACTCACCAATCAATTGGCAAGTTGATTGATTTTAGATACAATAAAAGAAATACCGAATTGCACCTACAAGCTGAAAATGGTTTTGCAAAAGTGCTTGTTTATCATCCGCAAATAATTCGTATTACGCTTAATCGTACTACTGACCTTTGGGATTTTAGCTATGCCACTATTGTGCCACCTCTTGATGATACACCCGCCCAAATTGCAGAAAGAAACGATAAACTTATCCTTACTACCTCAGATTTGAAAGTAGTCATTTACAAAAATCCACTTTTGTTTGCTTTTTACGATCCTAACGATTTACTTATCAATGCCGATGAGCCATTTAGCAACTCATGGCTTGGTGAGCAAATTTCTGCATATAAAACTTTACAACCTAACGAAAAATTCATCGGCTTGGGTGAGAAAACTGGTAATTTAGATAGAAAAGGTACAGGTTATACTAATTACAACACCGATTTTTTTGCTTATTATAGTGCAGCGGACCCGCTTTATATTTCTACTCCTTTTTATATGGGCGTGCATAGCGGCATTAGTTATGGTATTTTTTTGGATAATTCCAGCAAAACGCATTTCAATTTTGGGGCTTCTAACGATAGGTTTGCTTCTTTTACCGTAGAAAGTGGAGACTTGAACTACTATTTTATTTACGGTAAAACCATTGCCAAAAATATTGAACTCTACACCTACCTTACAGGACGCATGGAACTCCCTCCGCTTTGGAGCTTGGGCTACCATCAATGCCGATATAGCTACTATCCTGACAAAGAAGTCTTGAATATTGCTCGCACTTTCAGAGAAAAGCAAATCCCTGCCGATGTCATTTATTTGGATATTCACTATATGCAAAATTACAAACTCTTTACTTGGAGTAAAGAGCATTTTGCCGAACCTCAAAAATTGATACAAGCCTTACAAGCATTAGGTTTCAAGGTAGTCGTAATTATTGACCCAGGCATTAAGGTAGAGCAGGAATATGAAACCTACCAAAAAGGTGTTCAAGCAGATGTATTTTTGAAATATCCTGACGGCACCTATTACACAGGGCAAGTGTGGCCTGGGTGGTGCCATTTCCCTGATTTTACTAATCCGAGAGTACGCAAATGGTGGGGTGAACAATTCGCCGAATTAGTGCAGTTAGGCATTAAAGGCTTTTGGAATGATATGAACGAAATTGCTACGTGGGGCAACCGATTACCTGAATTGATTGAATTTGACTTAGAAGGACACAAAGCCTCCACGCGCCAAGCCCGTAATTTGTATGGCTTGCAAATGGCAAGGGCTACTTTTGAAGGAATAAAAAAACTGCTGCCCCAAGAGCGAACCTTCCATCTCACAAGAGCAGGATTTTCAGGTGTTCAACGTTATGCTTGTGTTTGGACGGGTGATAACGTTGCCACTGATGAACATTTGCTTTTAGGAGTTCGTTTGGTGAATAGTATGGGCCTTGCAGGTTTGTGTTTTGCAGGATACGACGTAGGAGGCTTCGTAGGAGAAGCCTCTAACCAACTATTTGCCAAATGGATAAGCATAGGAGCTTTTTCTCCTTTTTTTAGAGGGCATAAAGAAGTCAATACCGCTTCAGCAGAGCCTTGGACAAAAGGCAGACAAACCGAAGAAATTGCCCGTAATTATATCAGCCTCCGCTACCGTTTAATACCTTACATCTATTCGCATTTTTACGAAAGTACACAGAATGGTTTGCCCATTCAGCGAAGTTTAGCCATTGACTATACACACGACGATTTGATTTATCACCCTAATTACCAAAACCAATATCTTTTTGGCAAAAGTCTGCTCATTTGTCCTAATGAAAGCTATCACCAATTTACCAAAGTGTATTTGCCTGAAGCCTCTGCTTGGTATTATTGGTATGACGGCAAAGTATTTGAAGGCAAACAAGAAATCGTGGTAGAGTCTCCTGTCCATCAATTACCTATTTTTGTAAGAGCAAGTGCCATTATTCCTATGCAATCGCTTACGCAACATTTGAGCGAAAAGCCTGAAAAAACCTTACACTTGCATATCTATTTTGGGCAAGAAACCAGCGAATTTTTATATTACGAAGATGATGGTACAAGCTATGAATACAAACAAGGCAATTTCTACAAACGCCTTATTCGCTTTGAGCCACAAAAAAGAACCCTCTCTTTTGAACCAGCCGAAGGTAATTACACCTCGCATTTTGAGAAACTGAAAATCTATTTTCACCACTTTCAGCAAATTAGCCAAGATGTAAAAATCAACGGAAAATTACAATCCGTACACCCTGAAGAGGTACAATTTATCAAAGCCATTTCCAGTTTTGACCCTATGGGAAAAACCTATCCTGAAGTTAAAACACAAGCCAAAACCATAGAAATTTTGAATACTACTCAAAAAATTGAAATAATTTGGTGACTCTCACACAAATAAGGCCTGAAATTTTAGGCTGATTAAGGTGAATTGCTTAATATCACAAATAACAATTTTATCCAGCCTTGTACTAAAAAAACGAGAGAAAATTAAACTTATTTAGACTAATTCTAATCAGTTTTTGTAGATTTGCACCTAAAATATGCTTTCTGGTATTTTACTTATTCATACAAAAGTTGATTGAAACCATGGAAAAAATTTTTCTCTCGTTAAGTGCTACTACCCTGTTATTGTTTAGCGTCATTTCGTGTAAAACACACAAAGAAAACAACCCTTCGGATAAATTTGATAGAACACAAATGTTAGAAAACTTTGCTCAAAACCTCATAAAACCTGCTTTTCAAGATTTGCAAAGCAAAGTAAATGCCTTAAAAGCCGCTACCGATAACTTTGTACAAACTCCTAGTGCCACTAATTTGTCTATCTTACAAAATACTTGGGAAAATGCTTATCTCTCTTGGCAATATGCTAATGCTTACAACTTTGGCCCTGCAGGTGAGGAAGGCATACGCAAAAGTTTGCTAGAAGAAATTGGCACCTTTCCTATAAGCCCTACCAAAATAGAAAATGCCATTGCTAATAATAATGCTAATTTCAATGATTTTAACCGCGATGCACGCGGATTTTTAGCTATTGAATATTTAATTTTCAATTTTAATAATGATAACCAAGCTGTTTTGAATAGTTTTAATAATGCTAACCGTCGCAGTTTTTTGGTAAATGCCGTAAATAATCTCAAAACTCGTGTGGATGAGGTTGCTAACGCATGGAATGGTAGTTATGCTTTGGAATTTGTGAGTAATACAGGTACGGACATAGGCAGTAGTACTTCACAACTTTACAACGAATTTGTGAAAAGTTTTGAAAGTATTAAAAACTTCAAAGTTGGCTTGCCTTTGGGCAAACGACCAGGGCAGACCCAACCCGAACCTGCTCGCGTAGAAGCTTATTATTCAGGCAAATCTCTCGCTATGATTGAAGCTCACTTGCAAGCTATTGAAAATATTTGGTATGGCAAAGCCAAGGAAGGGCAAGATGGTATTGGCTTTAAGGAATATTTACAAAACGTAGAAGGTGGGCAGGCTCTTATCTCCTCCACTGAAGCTCAATGGGCGATGGTGAAAAATAGTTTTAGAGCTATTCCTACGCAAATACGGCTTTCTGTACAAATTCAACATTCCCCACAGGTAATTGATAATTTTCATACTGAATTGCAAAAACATACACGCTTTTTCAAGGCAGATATGAGTTCGCTATTAGGCATTACTATTACTTTTAGCAGTGGCGATGGAGATTGACTTTCCTAAAATGCTATTTTGTCATAAAAAAGTACAAAAATTGACAAAATGGCATTAAGATTTCTAATTCTGGGCTAGCGGTATATAAATTGTTAAAACAAAGGTGTATGGGTAATAAACCCAAAACTTACAACAAACAAAAACTTATTTCAAACTTATTGTTAAACCTCTAAACCTCTTAAAAGTTATGTCAATCATTAGATTTAATCGTAGTTTTCCTTTTTCTAACTTTTTAGAAGACTTTTTTGGAAAAGATTTAATACATTTTCCACAAGTAGAGCAGAACGTTCCTTCTGTAAACATTATAGAAAATGAAAATGGCTTCCGTGTAGAAGTAGCTGCTCCCGGCTTGAAAAAAGAGGACTTTAAGGTAAGCATTGATAACAATGTCCTCACTATTTCTGCAGAAGCCAAACAAGAAAAAGAAGAGAAAAATGAACGCTATACTCGCAGAGAGTTTAGCCATACTTCATTCCAACGCTCTTTCACTTTGCCTCAAACTATCGAAATAGACCAAATTGATGCTAAATACGAAGATGGTATTTTGCACATCAATTTGCCTAAAAAAGAAGAGGCTAAACCTAAACCTACTCGCGTAATAAATATCAGCTAATTAGGGTAAGAATGAAATATTCCCCACTTTTTCAAAGTGGGGATTTTTTTTTTTGCAGAGGCAGCTTATTGTTTTACTACTTTTAAGGTAGTGATTGGCTTGCCACCTCCTATAATTTGGATAAAATACACCCCTGTTTTTTGATTTTTGAAAATTTGACTAAGATTTTGTGAAGCCTGCTCTTGTGTGCCTTCTGTGTGCTGAATAAGTTGCCCTTGGACATTTTGAATTTTGAAGGCATATTTTTGGTTAGGTTCTAATCCGTCCAAATGAATGACCTCTGCTATTGGGTTAGGGTAGAGGCTAATTTGAGTGTAATTTTGGGCTTTTTCTACAAATGCCACAGGGCTATATTCGTAGCTACCGTCAAAGTCAATTTGTTTCAAGCGGTAGTAACCTGCCAAAGGATTGTTTATGTTTAAGGTGTAATTTTTAGGTATATTTGTACTGCCTGCACCATCAGCAAAGGCGATTTTGGTAAATTCTTTCAAATCGGGGCTAAATTCTATCTCAAAACCTTTGTTGTTGATTTCTTGGGCGGTTTGCCAAGTGAGGCGAACTTCGGGGCTTGTCAGATAAGTTCGCTCTGCTTTGAAACTCAGCAAAGTAATGGGTAATTGGGCATTGCTGTCGTTGCCCAAACTCCAAGAGGAGAAGGTCGTTTGAGCAGAATTAGTGCAAATAGGAGAACCTAAGCTCGTACAACTTACAGAGGTTGCGATAAATTCCCAGCCTAACATACTTGACCAACGATAGATACGATTTAAGGTAAGACTATTCGGATTTTCCTCTGCAGTAGGCATGCGGAAGCCGATAGTGGTTGGGTTGGTCCCTACGCTTGGGCTACTTAATTGATAGACTAAACGAATACCTACCCCATTATTTGCAGTATAATGATAACGACGTACTTGCAAATCGTTGTAACTACCCGCAGAGGTTTGCAAATACACACCTAACCCTGCAATTTGAGTAGTACCAGTATTGACTGTTCTGCCTGTAGCTTCAATGTAGCCGCCTTTCACGCCTGTGTCCGTAGTGGCAGTTAAATCTTTGATAAGATGTTGTGAGGCAATATTTTCGGCGATGCTCCCTGTTGAGCCTAAGGATATGTTAAATCCATTTAGGTTCAAATCACCTTGGATAAGGGTAACTGTACCACTTACAGTAATATTCTTATTCAAATTTACACGATTAGCGGCCCCTGTATTGATAATGAGGTTGTTCATAGTAGTTACTCCTGTGGGAAAACCTGCATCTTGGTTGGCACTTGGGTTATTAAATTCATAGTTTGCTCCTGCATTGTAGGTTTGTGTACCTGAAACGATAATACTTGCCGAAACACCACTTGTATTGGCAGTGCGAAGAGTTGCTCCTGAACCTAATGTGAAACTGCCTGAGCCTAAAACAACTCCTGTGGTGTTGGTGTTGAGAGTTCCATTCACTGTAATATCTGTACCTGTGCCATCGTTAGCAGTTAAAGTTACACCATTATTCACGGTTAGCGTACCTCCTGAATTTATAGTAAGTTGGTCAAGTGTAATGTTGTTGGTTACGGTTATATTGTGTCCATTTTGTATTTGGATTGCATTAGAAGATATGGAAGGGAAAAAGTTTGCATTATACCAAGTAGAGCCATCAAGAGAGGCTTCCCAAGAGGCGGTAGCGTTCAAGTTACCTGAGGTTTTACTTCTAAACTGCACATCAAGTGGCTGAATTATTAAGTTATCAAAATTCATTGTACCGACTTCACCTGAAAAAAGAAATTTAATTTGATTGAGGGGAACTGTACTTGTTGTTACAGAGGCTTCATTAAGTTCTCTTGAAGTTCCAACCCAAACGTCCCATCTGTCGTCAGCAACTGTTTCACTTGTACCATCTGGAGCTGAGTAAGTTAAAGTAGCCCCTGAGTTGTTAATTACCCATGTAATGGTTTGTGTACCTGAATATGCGTTGGGTGCATTTGTACCTCCAGCTACGTCGCGTAATCTAAATTGATTAGCATTTACAAAGTTAAAAGCGAGGCGTGAATGCACATTTGCATTTGGGGGAGTGGCATTATCATTTGTTTGGCTTTGACCCACATACATTGTGGCAGCGCTTGTAGCACTTGCAGTAGTGGTAACATTTAAGTCAAATTGAATATGCAAAGCTGATGGTGTAGGGCTAAAATTTACATTTCTTACAAAAGCACCTGAATTACCTGTTCTTACAAAATTAAGTGTCCCTGATGAAACGTCAATTGTCATTCCTATACCTGATGATGCCAAAGCGGTAAACTGTGTATTATTGGGTGTAGCACTTGCGTACGTACCTGTTGTAACGGTAGAGTTGCTAAAAGAAGCTAGGTTCGTACTAAAATCTTGAACTAATAACTGCCCCCAAGCCGTGTTCACGAGCAGAACTAAAACCAAAACCCAAAGACCTTGTAAAAAAGATTTCATAAGCCTAACGAAAAAAAAGGTTGTATAAAAGTATTTTCTTGAAATATTAGCACAAAATTATGGCTTTATGAGGTGTTTTTCGTAAGCAAAAAGTATATTTAACAAAATGATAACTTACGTAACATTGGCTTAATGCTTTGGGAATTAAAAAGTATGCTATTAACCGTCATTTTTTTGAGTTTTGTAGTTTAGAGAAGTAGTAAATATTCAAAAAGCGGTAAGTTTTTTGTTACTTTGTGCGGGTTTTGCATGAAAGGTTTATATTTGCACGTGAAAAACAATATTTTACCTTTTTAGATAAAGCCTTACTATGAATTACAAACTACTAATTAGCCTTATTCCTGCCCTTCCGTTATTAGGTTTTATTCTCAATGGGTTGCTTTTTCGCAAAATTGCCAAGCCGTTGGTGGGCATCATTGCGGTAGTTGCTTCGGCAAGTACTTTCATTATTTCGCTTGTGTTGTTCAATGCGTTTATAAGCGGTGGCAGCCAACCTATTACCCTAACTTTGTTTGATTGGATTAGCGTAGGGAAATTCAAAATTTCGTTTTCATTTCTTATTGACCAACTTTCGCTCTTAATGCTTTTATTCGTTACGGGTGTAGGTTCACTTATTCATATCTACTCTATCGGTTATATGGGCGAAGACGAGGGCTACGGCAAGTTTATGGCTTTTTTGAACTTGTTTATGTTCTCTATGCTTTTGCTCATTTTAGGCTCAAACTATGTCATAATGTTTATTGGTTGGGAAGGTGTAGGTTTGTGTTCTTATCTTTTAATCGGTTTTTGGAATAAAAATACGGCATACAACTATGCAGCACGCAAAGCCTTTGTTATGAACCGTATCGGCGATTTGGGCTTTTTGTTGGGCATATTTTTTATCATCCAGCAATTTAATACAGTAGAATACAGCGAAGTATTTAAGAAAGCGGCAGAGATATTCAAAATGAACGATAGCTTAATGATAGCTATTACGTTGCTGCTTTTTGTTGGGGCAGTGGGTAAATCGGCACAAATTCCGCTTTATACTTGGTTACCCGATGCGATGGCGGGTCCTACGCCTGTTTCCGCTTTGATACACGCTGCCACGATGGTTACAGCAGGGATTTACATGGTAGTGCGTTCTAATGTACTTTATACTTTGGCACCGTTTACGTTGAGTGTAGTGGCAGTTGTTGGCTTGGCAACGGCACTGTTAGCCGCTACGATAGGTATTTTCCAAAACGATATAAAAAAGGTATTGGCATATTCTACTGTAAGCCAGTTGGGTTATATGTTTTTAGGTTTAGGGGTAATGGCTTATAGCGCGGCATTATTTCACGTTATTACCCATGCTTTTTTCAAGGCATTGCTTTTTTTGGGTGCAGGAAGTGTAATTCATGCTTTGCACCACGAGCAAGATATTAGAAATATGGGAGGCTTGGGCAAACATATCAAAATTACATATTTCACCTTTTTTGTTGGTACATTAGCTATTGCAGGTATTCCACCTTTTGCGGGCTTTTTTTCCAAAGATGAAATTTTGATGCACGTATTTGAAAAAAATACGTTTATGTGGGGGCTTGCCGTTGTGGGTTCTGCCTTAACTTCGTTTTATATGTTTCGCTTGCTTTTCCTTACTTTTTCGGGCAAATTTAGAGGTACACACGAGCAAGAGCACCATATCCATGAATCACCTTGGGTGATGACTTTGCCCTTAATTATTTTGGCAATTCTTTCAACAGTGGGTGGTTTTATTGGTATTCCTGCGGTATTTGCTGAAAATGCCAATTGGTTAGGCAATTTTATGAAGCCGTTTTTTGCCTTATCGCAAAAGGTTAATCCCGCGGCATTTGAGCCCTCGCATTTGAGTCATGCCCAAGAGTTTGGTTTAATGGGCGTTTCGGTAGGGGTTGCTCTTATTTCGTTGGTGTTGGCATATATGTTCTTTGTGGCTCAAAAACAGGTGCCACCCGCAGACGAAAAAATGCAAGGCTTTCCCAAGTTGGTCTATCAAAAATATTATGTTGATGAAATTTATGATTTCTTAATTGTCAGACCCTGTGAATGGCTTTCAGTGAAATTTCACCAATTTGTAGAGGTGTATATAATAGATATGCTTGTTATGCAAGCGGGGATTACAGTCAAAGAAATGAGTGATGTACTTCGCTATATTCAGACGGGAAAGGTAGGTTTATATATCTTGGCAATGGTATTAGGGATGGCAGTCATTCTTTTTGTGCAATTTTTTGGATAGAAGTATGTAGTTTTCTGAAAATAAGCAATGATTACCAAACGCAAAGTACCCAAAAATTTGGTTTATGAAATTGCCGAAGGAAAACCTATTTTTTACAAAGGCTATAAAGAAGCATTACAAAATAAAAAAAGCATAGAAAATGTAGTGGGTTCAAGTGCTTTGCAAAGTTTTATCATTGGAAAATTATCAGGATTTTTATGGCAAAAACTTAGCAAAGACTATCAAATTTTTACCAACGAAGTAGGTATTCAATTAGAGAAAAGTACACGTACTTGTAATATAGCTATTTTTGAAAAAATACAATTACAAGGCTATGTTTTGCAGGAATTGATAGATTTGCAGAAAAACTAAAAAATATATGCAGAAACATAACTGAATAAAATATGCTCATTCTTATACTCATTCCGCTCCTTGCGGGAATAATTACCGCCTTTTTGAGAGGTGAAAATGCCAAAAAAATTGCTTTTGGTTTTGCCCTAACCGAATTTGCCGTTTCGCTTTACTATGTTGCAAATTTTAATAGCACCCAAGGGCTACAATTTGTTACCAATGTACCTTGGATAAAAACCTTAGGCATCAATTTTTACGTAGGTGTAGATGGTATAAGCATTTTGCTAGTACTACTCACTACCTTGTTAGTACCGTTCATTATCCTTTCTACTTGGGGCAAAGACTATAAAAATCCTGCCACGTTTTCGGCACTAATTTTATTCATGGAAAGTGCTTTGGTAGGTGTGTTTACGGCACAAGATGCTTTTTTGTATTATCTTTTTTGGGAAGCAGCCCTGATTCCTGTCTATTTTTTAGCGGCAATTTGGGGCGGAGAAAATCGCATACAAGTTACATTTAAGTTTTTTATTTATACCGTATTCGGTAGCTTGTTTATGCTTATTTCCTTGATTTACTTGTATTTACAAACTCCACTTCCCCACACAGCTGATATTGCAGCTTATACCAAACTCAACCTCACACCTGAAGTGCAAAGCTATTTATTTTGGGGCTTGTTTATTGCCTTTGCTATCAAAATGCCGATATTTCCTTTTCATACTTGGCAACCTGACACTTACACTATCGCACCCACACCTGCTACTATGTTGCTCTCGGGCATTATGCTCAAAATGGGGATTTATAGCTTATTTCGTTGGCTTTTACCGATTGTCCCCAAAGGTGTAGAAATGTGGGCAACTCCTGTTATCATTTTAGCTATTATTGGCATTGTTTATGGGGCAATTATTGCCATTAGGCAACAAGACATGAAACGCTTACTAGCCTACTCGTCTTTTTCTCACGTAGGACTCATGGCAGCAGGTGTATTTTGCCTCAATGCCCAAGCCTTGCAAGGAGCGTTGGTGCAAATGTTGGCACACGGTATCAATGTAGTAGGCTTGTTTTATGTAGTAGAATTGATTTACCAACGTACAAATAGCCGACAAATCAACGAATTAGGTGGAATTACCCAAACTACGCCTATTCTTACGGTGTATTTTACCATTTTACTATTAGGAAGTGTGGCTTTACCTCTTACCAACGGCTTTGTGGGCGAATTTTTGCTACTTTCGGGCTTATTCCAAAAAAATGTTTGGTTAGCTGCAGTAGCAGGGCTAACAATTATTTTTGGTGCAGTGTATATGCTCAGAATGTTCCAAGGTGTGATGTTTGGTGAAAAAACCGAGCATACCCAAAATATCAAAGATTTGAGCCTCACCGAAAATTTAGTATTATTGCCCTTGGTAATTTTGGTTTTCTGGATAGGTATGTACCCAAGTACTTTTTTGAATCTAACCGAACCCGCAGTACAAGCTATGCTCAAAGCGATTACAAAATAATTTTTGAACTTATTTGAACTAAATAATTAGAACTATCTTGAAACTTTGAATAAATTGGAATAAATATGCTACCTATCATACTGCTTTCTGTCTTTGGCATTATCAATTTGTTTTTGGGCTTTCTCAAAAATAGAAATATTTTGCTCATAGCCGCTTTTACTTTTACATTCATTACTTTGGTAGTCAATTTTTTAGATTGGAACAAGCCAATTATTGAATTTGATAAAGCCATTAACAACAACATGATGTCCACAGACAACATTTCCATTTTGTTTAGTGGCATTTTGTTGCTGACTACTTTGCTGCTTTTACCCCTTTCACAAAAATATTTAAGTGAAAAAGAAGCACAACCTGCCGAATACTATGCCATTTTGCTTTTTTCGTTAGTTGGGGCAGTTATGATGGTAAGCTATGAAAATATGCTTATGCTTTTTGTAGGGGTAGAAATTTTGTCAATTTCTATGTATGTACTCACGGGAAGCGACAAACGCAACCTTAAATCGAACGAGGCAGCATTGAAATACTTTTTAATGGGTGCTTTTGCCACAGGTTGGCTCTTATTTGGAATTGCATTTATCTATGGCTCTACGGGTGGGTTTAGCCTTACTGAAATACGAAACTTTGTGGGGGCAGGAGGAATTACAGACAACCTATTCAAATTAGGGATAGCCATGCTTTTGATAGGAATTTTGTTCAAAGTCTCAGCCGCCCCCTTTCATTTCTGGACACCTGACGTATATGAAGGCGCACCCTCGTTTTTTACGGCTTTTATGTCCACCATAGTCAAAACAGCAGGTTTTGCGGCATTGTACAAAGTTATCCTCGCTATTACTGCCACCTCTGCGGTGTATAGTTTTTGGTACTATGCCTTTTGGCTAATTACGGTATTAACTTTACTTATTGGGAATGTAACCGCTGCCTATCAAGACAATTTCAAGCGAATGATGGCTTATTCTAGTATCTCTCATGCGGGCTATTTGTTACTAGCCGTTCTTTCGTTGGTAGCACGTTCTCAGGAAAGTATTTTGTTTTATTCACTTTCCTATTCTTTGGCTACGGTTTCAGCTTTTGGCGTATTGATTTTAGTAACCTATCCTAAAAAATCCGAAAGTTTTGATAGCTTTAATGGTTTAGCCCAAAAAAATCCGTTTTTAGCCTTTGTCATGACAGTAGCTATGCTTTCTTTGGCAGGAATTCCGCTTACGGCAGGATTTATTGGCAAGTTACAAATCTTTTCAGTAGCCTTTGAACGCGGTATGTACTCTATGCTTGTGTTTGCAGTGCTCATGTCTTCTGTTGGGATTTATTACTATTTTAAGGTAATTATTGCGATGTATCTTAAAGAAAGCAATAATGAAAAAATTGAAGTAAGTACACCCTTTATTTTTACCTTACTAATTACTACCTTGCTGACTATCATCTTAGGTCTATCGCCAGATATATTTTTAGGACTACTACGGTAAGTTTCAGGTTGGTTTTATCTCAAGACGCTTATCTTAACTTTAATGTTACAAGTTATTTTGATTTTTCTATCTCACATTTTAAGCAAAATTTATGTTTATCTTAAGATTTAACTATTGCTTGTAAAAGAAGTCTGCTTATAGTAAGGGCTTTTTTAGTAAATGTTGTGAAAAGTTGCTATAAAAGTAAGAACTACCAAATTCTACTACTATCGGCTTTAATATTTATACTCAACTAACGGAGGTTTTGATTTTTTAGAAATCGGAACTGACTGAAAATCAAATTTTATATTTGGAAAATTTACAAAATCACTTTTTGTTTAATATAAAACATTTTTACTTGCAACAGAAACTTTTGAATATCTCAAATAGAGAACAATATCAACACTTGGAATATGGTATAAAGTTGTAGCCTTAGCCAATTCGTTTAACTTTTCCTAATGATGTATCAATTTTTTCAATGATGTTTTTGTAGCAAATATTTGCCATATTTCTGGATGTTTATAGTTTTCCTTTTGGTGGCGTTTCTAGTTGTATAAATTGTAGCCCATATATTTGAAAACACCAAAGATAAATCAGGTGTTTGATTCTAACTGTTCTTTTAGCCTTTTTATTTGAGTTGGTTTTACTTTTAATATTCGGGCAATTTTTTGTGTAGTCATTTTCATATCTAACATCTTTCGGGCTGTACAAATTTGTTGCTCTGAAAGTACTATATCATTCGTAGGTATTTTTTTCGTTTTTTTATTGGATTTTGTAGTATTTGTGTTTATTTCTTTTGTTGAGTAAATAGTAGATGGTGTAATACTTGTGTTTTTCGTAATACTTTCTTGTGTTTGGATATAACCCATGCACAATCCTTCGGCACGTACTTTATGCAAATATGTGTACTGAATTTGATAAGCCCGAATATTTAAGATTTCTGCTAAAAGTACTATAATTACTGTAATCCATACATAATTGCTAGTGGTATCTACGTTTGCCAAAATAGCTTTTTGGTATTTATTTTGGCAGTCCTGCAGGTGTTGTTGATAGGTTTTATTGAGTTGGGCTTTCTCTTCTTGCAGGCGTAAAAGTTGTTTATTTTCCTGTTCTGTTAACCCCCATCGACGCAATTGAGTATTAGCTTGTAATGCTAATAATTGCGAAATGTGGTAATTAATTTCTTTTAGTTGGGGTTCATATCTACGAGTAAGGCTATCCTTTTGGATTTGCAATTGTGTACGATAAATTTCCGATTTATCGGAGGTAATGTAACTAACACATGCTCCACCTACTCCACTTAAAACAATAGACAAAATGACTAAAATAAGCAAATACAGCTTGTTTTGCCGTTTATTTACATAACTGCTATCGTCTTGATACTTAAATAGTTCTGTTGCATAGTGGCTTTTTGCTATTTCTACCCCTATAAAAAGCATAATGAGCAAAACTGCACATAAGCCTCCAACTGAAAGCATAAACCAAGTGCTAATGGTCCAAGTCTTTTGTTGCCAAAAAGTTGTATCAATGCCTGCAAAAATCATAGCTAAGAGTGCGGCAGTTGCCAAGCTCAATACAAATGAAATAGGGTGATACGCTATGCTAAACCAACGTGCTGCTTGGTATAGCTTCCGTTTACGCAAAGCATAAGGTACGGGGGCTAATAACTGCGCCGCCTCTTGGTAAATGCGCAACTCATGATAAGTTTGCTGTACTTGTTCAAAGCTATTTTTAGGACTATGAGATTGTAAAAATGACAGAAAAGGTATCATAATGAGAAATTGAAGGATTTAACAGTAAAAAGAAATTACCTTTACAACCGAGGCAAATTTACTCAAAAAAATCTTTATATACAATTTTTGATAATTTTTTTATTTTTTTTTAAGATAAAAACGATAAAAATAGAACTGAATGAAAGAAAAAATCTTTTTGATGCTTAGAACAAAACGAATTATCCTACTTTTAGGAATTTTGCAAAGAAACCGTGGTAAAAATGCAAATAGACCTCGTTTTTTTTCTATTTTTTTGTTTTTTGCTAACTGTTTTGTACTTTGCACCACATTTGAAACACAACACAAAAAGCAAAATACTTATGAAACAGCAGCCTACCACTGTAGTAAAAAAAGAAAAACCGGTACTCGGTTTTTGGCAGATTTGGAACATGAACTTCGGCTTTTTGGGCATACAATTTGGCTTTGCACTTCAAAACGCTAATGTAAGCCGTATCTTTGAAACCTTAGGAGCAAATATCGATGAAATAGCTATTCTTTGGATTGCCGCGCCTACCACGGGGCTACTCATTCAACCTATTATTGGTTATTATAGTGACCGCACTTGGAGTAATACTTTCGGCAGGCGCAAACCTTACTTCCTAATTGGAGCGATTTTAGCCTCTATTGCTTTGTTTGTTATGCCTCATTCCAGTGTTTTGTGGTTTGCCGCAGGTATGCTTTGGATTTTAGATGCTTCTATCAATATCTCTATGGAGCCGTTTAGAGCTTTGATAGGTGATATGATGTCTGAAAAGCAACGCACTATTGGTTTTGCTATGCAAACTTTTTTTATTGGTGTAGGTGCAGTAGTTGCTTCTATGTTACCTTATATCATGACTAATTTAATTGGCCTAGAAAGTACAGCTCCCAAGGGCAAAATTCCTGCTACTGTGGTTTGGTCATTTTATATCGGTGGTCTTGTTTTTTTCTTATCTGTTTTATGGTCTGTCATTAAAACCAAAGAATATTCTCCCGAAGAGTTAGCCGCTTATAATGGAGAACAGCATGAACATACCAAAGGAAGTGTATTTCAAATCTTTACGGATATTACTCGCGACATTTTCACCATGCCTAAAACGATGGCTCAATTAGCCTTCGTGCAATTTTTCACTTGGTTAGCGTTATTTGCTATGTGGATTTATACCACCTCTGCCGTAACCAGCCATATTTACGACATGAGAATGTCTTATACTAATTTTGAGAAATTATATGTTCTAATAAATGAAACCTCTGCTAATATCAAGGATAAAAAAGCTGCTGCTGAATATGACCAAATAAAAGAAAGCCTATCTCAATTACAACTCAAATACCAAGGTGATTACGAACCTGCCATGCCCTTAAATACTATCAATTTGCTTTTAGACAATAAAATTTTAAGCGAAAATCAATTAGTCAATCTTTTTGCTGATGTTATAGAAAAAGAAAAAGTATTTAATCTCAGAACCCAAAAAATTCGCAAGGAATTAGCCAAAGCCCAAAACCAACTTAAAGAAAATCCCTCAAAACAAATTGATTTAAGCTATGAAACTTTTAGCTATTTTACTGCTGCTGATAGGCAACAAAAATTAGGACTTGATGCCAAGACCTTAGAAAAGGTGCTTATTGTCTCTGAGCTCAAAGCTATGCGTAAGCAATATAACGATGGTGCAGACTGGGTAGGGGTAATGTTTGCTATCTATAACGGCTTCTCTGCTATTTTTGCGTTGCTTTTCCCACCTTTTGCACGTGCCACTAGCCGTAAGACGGCTCATAAAGTAGGGCTTACTGTAGGGGGGGTGGGGCTAATTTCTATCTACTTTATGCCTAACCCTGACGCTCTATTGCTTTCTATGGTTGCCGTAGGTTTTGCTTGGGCAAGTATTCTTACCATGCCGTATGCTATCCTTGCAGGTTCGCTTCCTGCTAATAAAATGGGAATTTATATGGGGATTTTTAACTTTTTTATTGTACTGCCTCAAATTGTAGCTTCGGGAATTTTAGGTTTTATTACTGAGTATTTCTTTGATAATCAAGCTGTTTACACGCTTGTTTTTGGGGGCATATGTATGATTGTTGCCGCTTTGTTAGTATTTTTAGTAGATGATGAGGAAAAAAAGGAAATAGCTAACAGCTAAACTAATTTGCAGATACTACATTTGTTCAAATCATATTAAAAATAACTGATTGTTTTTTTGAGCCTTCCTTTTGCCTTTCTCACCCTTGGCTCAAAAGGCAAAAGAAGGCTTTACAGAGCTCCACTCAGTTTGGTGCTTTCGTAACGAGCCTTTGAAGGTTTATTTTCTAAATGCTCAATCATATTTAGAAATTTTCTCAATTCTAAAATTTTTGAGCATCTTTTATTTTTTGTTTTGTCTTTATTTTCACAACTCGGTAAGCTTAAAGACTCGCCATCATTTCAGGTTCTAACCATGATTTATAATACTTGCCATCATCAATCTTTAAGGCTTCTTGTGTAATTTTGAGTGGCCTAAAAGTATCAATCATTACGGCTAACTCATCTGTACGTGTTTTACCAATACTTCGTTCCATAGCTCCTGGGTGAGGACCGTGGGGAATGCCTCCGGGGTGCAAAGTAAATTGCCCTTGGGAGATATCATTTCGGCTCATAAAATCACCATCTACATAATATAACACTTCGTCGGAGTCTATATTGCTATGATTGTAAGGTGCAGGAATAGAAAGTGGGTGATAATCGTAAAGCCTTGGGCAGAAAGAGCATACTACAAAATTGTGTGCCTCAAAAGTTTGGTGAACGGGGGGAGGTTGGTGAATACGTCCTGTAATAGGTTCAAAATTATGAATAGAAAAGCCATAAGGGAAGTTGTATCCGTCCCAACCGACTATATCAAAAGGGTGAGAGGCATAGATTAAGGTATGGAGTACCCCTTGTTTGCGAATTTTTATTACAAACTCTCCTATTTCATCGTGAGTTTCTAAATTTTGAGGTAGTTTATAATCCCGTTCACAAAAAGGGGCGTGTTCTAGCATTTGCCCAAAAGCGTTACGATATTTTTTGGGTGTATAAATAGGACTAAATGATTCTAAAAATAATAAGCGGTTGTCAGTAGTATTAAAGTGAATTTGGTAGATAACACCTCTTGGAATAATTAGATAGTCGCCATATTCAAAAGGGATAGTGCCTAACATGGTTCTCAATTCTCCTGAACCTTTATGAATGAATAGCAACTCGTCGGCATCGGCATTTTTGTAAAAGTAGTCTGTAACAGAATAGCGTGGGGCGGCTACACCTATGTATACATCATTGTTTACTAATAAGTAGGTACGGCTTTCCAAAAAATCATCTTTGGGTGGGATATCGAAGCCTTTCAGGCGCATAGGTTTTAGATTTTTTTCTATGGCAATTTTGGGTGCTGTATCTTGGGCCTCACCAAAGGCTCGTATCATAGTGGGGCGATGTATGTGGTAGAGCAAAGAAGACATACCTGAAAAGCCTTCAGTACCAAATAACTGCTCGTAATAAAATGTGCCATCAGGTTTTTTGAACTGAATGTGCCTTTTGGCAGGGATTTGTCCTAATTTATGATAGATAGGCATATAAAATCAATGGTTTGAGTGTTAATGAAGTATAAATATGCAAAAAGATGTTGTAAAAATACAAAAAATATTTTGCTTACAAAACAGGTTATTTAGCTTACCTTTTCATTTATTAGAATTATTTTTTAGTTTTTGTAAACTATTCAAAAAAATAACTAATTTTAAGCGCGTTAAAATCTATCTACTCACTACAAACTGCAATCTCCATTTCCTATGAAAGATACGGCAACACAAAAAGTTATTCCTTATAGCTTATTCTCTGACTTTGACATTTATCTTTTTAGAGAAGGAAAGCACTATCGTTTATACGAAAAGTTAGGTTCACATCTGATAGAACTCAATGGAGTTAAAGGTTGTTATTTTGCCGTTTGGGCGCCGAATGCTAATCGCGTAAGTGTAATTGGAGATTTTAACTATTGGAACGGAGAAGAGCATCAGCTTTATCCACGTTTAGATAGTTCAGGTATTTGGGAGGGGTTTATTCCTCACATTAAAAAAGGAATGATATATAAATACAAAATTTATTCTAACTATTGGGGGCAGGTCTTAGAAAAAGGAGATCCATTTGCCCTTGCTTGGGAAATACCTCCGCGTACTGCCTCAGTAGTATGGGATTTAGAATATACATGGAACGATGGTGAGTGGATGCAAAATAGACACCAATATAATACCTTGAATTGCCCTTTTTCAGTATATGAAGTTCACATAGGTTCTTGGAAACGCAAATATGCCCAAGGAAGTAATGACTCGTTAAGTTACCGTGAATTAGCCGAGGAGTTAGTAAATTATGTAGCAGAAATGGGCTATACGCACGTAGAATTTATGCCTGTAATGGAGCACCCGTTCTTTGGCTCATGGGGTTATCAATGTACAGGCTATTATGCACCTTCCTCGCGCTATGGTACACCTCAAGACTTTATGTATTTGATAGATAAATTCCACGAAAAAAACATTGGTGTGTTATTAGATTGGGTTCCTTCACATTTCCCAAGTGATCCACACGGATTAGCTAACTTTGATGGTACAGCCCTCTACGAGCATGCAGACCCGCGCAAAGGTTATCACCCTGACTGGAATAGCTTTATTTTTAATTATGGTAGAAATGAAGTACGTGCTTTCTTGATTAGTAATGCTATTTTTTGGTTGGACAAGTACCATGCCGATGGCTTGCGTGTAGATGCCGTAGCCTCTATGCTTTATTTAGACTATTCGCGAAAAGCAGGTGAATGGATACCCAACATTTATGGCGGTAGAGAAAACTTAGAGGCAATTAGTTTCTTGCAAGCTATGAACGAACAAGTTTATACTGCTTTTCCAACAGCCATGACCATTGCTGAGGAATCCACAGCGTGGGGAGGTGTTTCGCGCCCTGTTTACATGAACGGATTAGGCTTTGGCATGAAATGGATGATGGGCTGGATGCATGATACGTTGCTTTATTTCAGCAAAAATCCATTATACAGGCAATACCACCAAAATACTATTACCTTCAGCCTTACTTATGCTTTTTCTGAAAACTTTATGCTTCCTCTTTCGCATGATGAGGTAGTACACGGTAAAGGCTCACTTTTAAGCCGTATGCCTGGAGATGAGTGGCAACGCTTCGCTAATTTACGTTTACTCTATGGTTATATGTTTACGCATCCAGGTACAAAACTTCTCTTCATGGGAGCAGAAATAGCTCAGCCTAATGAATGGAAACATGATTATAGTGTAGAATGGCATTTTCTGCAATACCTGCCTCATCAAGGCGTACAAAAACTTGTCAAAGACCTAAACATACTTTACAAGAAAGAAAAATCACTCTACGAGAAAGCCTTCAGCCCCGATGGCTTTGAATGGATTGATTTCCAAGATGCACGTAATTCCGTTATTTCCTACATACGCAAAGCAGAAGATGCCAAAGATTATGTAATCGTGGTATGTAACTTCACCCCCGTGGTAAGACTTAACTATCGTATTGGTGTTCCTGAGAATACCACATATGTAGAAATCTTTAACACCGACGACAAGAGCTACTGGGGAAGCGGCGTAAGAAATGAAGGTGAAATCAAATCCGAGAATATTATTTCACATGGAAGACATTTTTCAGTTTCACTTACCTTACCTCCTTTAGCAATGATGATGCTTAAAAAGAAAGCTGAACCACAAGCACAAACTGAACCTATTACCCAAAAGACAGAAAATAATGAAGAGATAACACAAAATACATGATGCGAAAAAGACTAAATATACCGAAAGTTAGGAACTAAGAGCTTATCACCAAAACAAAACTTAAATGTACTTATGAAAAAATAATGCTTTTTATAAGCAAATGTATGCACCATTGAAGTTAAAAGAGGTACCAGAGAAAGGTATAAGGCAGCATTTTTTAGAAATTGTAGGATAGAGAAAGCAAAGAGGAACATATGCAGTACGAAAGGAGTTGGAGAGCAATCATTAACAAAGCAGAAGAAAGCTCGCAACAAGAGCAAGGAAGGACGGCAAAAAGGATTATAGCAAAAGACTTGATTTAAAAATCAGAATAAGTTTAGAAGTAACTGAAATTCTTAGATGAACTTAAAAGGTAAAATAACAAATATCTTTTTACCATTTCAGGTTGCTAAGCAAGCTCGTATCCACACTGCGTAAGTTGCGGTAAATCATTACGACTATAGCTAAACCTACAGCTACCTCAGCTGCAGCAACTGCCATAATGAAAAACACAAAAACCTGTCCCGCTGGATCTGAACGATAAGCTGAAAAAGCTACAAATAGCATGTTTACAGCATTAAGCATTATCTCTACGCACATAAAAATAATTAGTGCATTACGACGGATAAGTACACCTATTACACCAATTATGAATAATGCAACTGCAAAAAAGATGTAATAATGTAATGGAACAAGCTTAATAACCTCGGGAACCATAAAAATAATAGTTGTTTGAGTGATTAGAAAATAAGCTAAAAATTTCTCTCGCCTACTTCGCGTTTACCAAGCATAACCGCCCCTACCATAGCAGCTAAGAACAAGATAGAAGCCAACTCAAAGGGCAATAAATAATCCCGATAAAGTACTTTTCCTAATTTTTCTACTAACCCGATTTCTGCATCAAAGTTAATATAATCTACAGGCATAAGTTCGACTTTGCGTAAAATAGCTATAAAAAGCGTAAGCAAAATTCCACCTGAAATAACAGCGGCAAATTTAAGATAAGCGGCTTTGGTTTTCTCAGGATTTTCTTTTAGATTCAAAAACATTATTACAAATAGAAAGAGCACCATAATTGCTCCTGCATATACAATGATATTTACAATAGCCACGAATTGAGCATTAAGCAGAATGTAATGCCCTGTAAGGCAAAAGAAAGTAAGAATTAGATACAAAACGCTATGCACAGGGTTTTTAGAAATAATCACCATAGCGGCACTAAGTAAGGCTAAAAAACTTAAAAAGTAAAACAAATAAACTGACATAAAGCCTTTATTCGGAAGTTTGAAGAAATTTTTGCACAAAAGTAGTAAAAAAAATTACAATGCAAAAAACCGAGTAGCATTTACAAAATAACGTACTATTTTGTAATAGCTTTCTAAATTTAACCTAACTTGCCTAGCATTGATTGATTTTATGAAAAAAATAAAACTCCTTTTGGCTGACGATTCAGGTCTAATGCGGCTTATTGTCCAAGATATGCTTACCCAAGAATCAGCCCTGGAAGTGATAGCTACTGCTGAAAATGGTTTGGAAGCTTTAGAGAAAACCCAAATCTTTGAGCCTGACGTAGTACTATTAGACCTTGTAATGAAAGATTATGACGGAATTTTTGCTACCAAAAAAATTATGCAACTATGCCCCACGCCAATTATTTTGCTTACTTCCTTAGAAAATGACCATGAAATGGTATTTGATGCCCTCAATGCAGGAGCTTTTGATATAGTGAGCAAACCCAAAGGGGCATTTCATTCAAAGGTGAGAGAGATTAAAGAGGAATTATTACAAAAAATTAAAATTGCCTTTGAAAACAAATCTAACCTAAAAACTATTAGCCCAGACACACTGCAAAACCAAAATCCGCATACGTTTAATACAAATCTTACCTACCAGATTATAGTTATAGGGGCTTCTACAGGTGGTACGACTGCCATAGAACACATCCTGAAAAAGATGCCTCAAAATTTGCCTATTCCTATCGTAATTGTTCAGCATATTCCTGCTGAATTTGGAAAATCCTTTGCTAAACGCTTAAACCAAGAAATGCCTTTTGAAGTAAAAATTGCTCAAGAAAATGAAAAATTACAAGCAGGTATAGTGTATATTGTACCTTCGGATTGTAATATGCAAATAAGCCAAAATGGGAAAAAAATCTACTTTTTTGAGAAAAATAATCAACTTTTTAAGGAATACAACTTTCCTTCTATAGATAGTATGATGTTGAGCATAGCTAAAGTTTTTGGAAATAAAGCCATAGGCATCATTCTTACGGGTATGGGTAAAGATGGAGCTATGGGCATGCAAGCTATTCACCGAGCAGGAGGGCTAACCATCGCCCAAAGCGAAAATACCTGTGTGGTATTTGGCATGCCAAAAGCTGCTATTGAACTGCAAGCCGTACAGTACATTCTTCCTCTTGATGAAATTAGCCAATTTGTAACCATGGCATTAGATTGAAGCACAGAAGACAGAAATAAATCAAAATCTTGTTAAATTTGTTTTTTTTTAGTTTCAAAATAACCAAATAAACAGCATTTCAATTGGAATAGAGGCAATGACAAAACGAGCTAACCATAGGTGCATTTTAGGATTTTCTTGGCAGTGCTGCTTTATGATGGCTAAAATTTGCTCATCAGTATGTGTACTTATTCGTGGTATATCTCCGTGAATTTTGAGGTTGAGTTCGTTAGCTAATTCGGTAATTACACTAGCACTTAGAATATTGTCCAATTCCAACAAAAGAGACCGTGAAAGTTCATTTTGCTTTTCTTGTGAGTAGCTATTTCCTAAAATGCGTTGGCAAATCAAATCAAATTCAGGTTGCCCAATAAGCCAAAAACTTATGCCTGTTTTTTCACCAACGATGTGGGTTTCAAAAATATAATAGGTATGGTAGCTTTGTTTTAGGCGTAAATCTTGGTATGTAATTTCCTCTAAATCAGTGAGCTCTACTTCGGCATGTAACATCATTGCTAACGACTTTCGGGCATTAGCAAAACCTTTTTTTATAGCATTTTCTATCTCTTGTAGTTCAGAAAATATGTGCATAAGGTTATCTAAATGTTTTTTTTTACATCATTTTTTATTGTGTATTGGGAACGATTGTTAAATAAAAAATTAAAAATTGTAGGAACATCTATTACTAAACAAACATTGCCATTCCCTAAGATAGTAGCTCCACTAATAAACATAGTTTCCCTTAAGGGGGCTTTTAATGGCTTTTCTATAATTTCCTTTTGGTGCAATAATTTATCTACCACTAAACCTACCTTACGAACACTGTCATAGATTATAATAATTAAAACCTTCTCACTGGGTGAAAGGTTTTGCCGACTTTGAACAAAATTACGAGTGTGTAAATTTTCTTTTGCCAGCAAATCTTTAAGAAAAACTACAGGAACGCTTTTTCCCAAATGAATAATCACTAAACCCGAGCCTGCGGCAAGTAATTGCTCTGCGGTTTTTGCCACAACGGCTTCAGTGTAATGAATAGGTAAGGCAAAAGTTTGTTGATTAAGTTCAAACAAAAGTGCAGGTTTTACTGCCATAGAAGCAGGTAAATGCAAGCGAACACTCGTACCTTCGTCAGGTTGAGTAACAATACTTACCTTTCCGCCTACACTTTCTACGGTGCGTTTCACTACATCCATTCCTATACCTCGCCCTGACACTTCGGTAATTTTTTCGGCACTAGAAAATCCTGATTCAAAAATAAAACTCATAACCTCCTCCTCACTCAATGCGTTGAGGGCTTGTGTGGGCAAAAGTTTTTTTTCTATAATTTTCGCTTTAATTTTAGCAATGTCAATACCTTTGCCATCGTCTGTAACTTCAATTGTAACGGTATTTTTTTCAGAAGTAGCTTTGAGTAACACTACCCCCGTGGATTTTTTACCTTTCCGCTTACGAATTTCAGGGCTTTCTATCCCATGGCTTACTGCATTTCGGACCAAATGCACCATGCTATCACTAATAATTTGCAAAATATTGCGGTCTATTTCTATCTCTGTACCTTCTAAAATCAAATCAACTTCTTTGCCTTCTAACTGAGCTATATCACGCACTATACGGTAAAATTTTTGAAATAAAACATTCATTTGTACCAATCTTACTCCCATAACTGAATATTGTAAATCGGAAGTAATACGCTGCAAGCGTGAGAGTTTACCCTTCAAAATTTGATTTTCTTCATATTCAGCAAGAGTAAGTATATAGTCCTTTTCAATACTTAACTCCTCTACCAAATTGAGCAAATTATCCAACTTTTTTACAGGCACAGTAATCATTTCTGCCTGCAAAGTAGGCATGGCTAACGACTTACTTTCATTGCTTGGCATTTCAACAGCTACCTCTTCTGCTTCTGGCAAATCTTCTTTTTCGATCTTTTCAAGGGCAATTTTTTCGGTTATAGGACTAATTTTTTCGCTTGTATTTTCGTTTTCTTGTTGTAATTCTCTTAAAATCACTTTCAAGCGGGTAGTTAGCCCTTTATAATTTACGGTTGCTTGCGTTTGAATAGCATCAATCAATTCGCCAATTTTATCATTTGCTCTAAAAAGGTCATTAAAGATTTGTGTATTAAGTTTTTGCGTATTTTTCTTTATCACACTAAAGATATCCTCTATCAGGTGTGCCATTTCTGCAATTGGTTCAAAGCCCATAGCTGCAGCGTTAGCCTTAAGGGTATGCATAAGCCGAAAAATCGCCTCAATAAGGCTCACATCCTGCGGTTTTTTTTCCAAAGAAGTAAATAATTGGTTTAGTTGCTCTCGCTGTTGATGAGCTTCTGCCAAAAAAATATTTTTTAGTTCTTCGTTCATATGCTACGCAATCAGTTAGATAGCAAAGCTACAAAGAAATGTAAAAAAAGGGGAAAAATTTACCACTTTTTTAGCTTATGCTAAAAGTAGCAACTAATGTTCAATTTCAAGGATACTTTTATCTTTTAGAAGTTTCTAAAACTCCTTTTTGCTTCGGCTTAAAGCGTTTAGGGAGGTTTACAAGAATTTGCTTACGGTTTTAACACTTTGTCAAATATTTCGGCTTACTCTTTTAGTCTCCATACTTTTTGTTCTTTTTTTGAATACCTTACTAAAAAAAACTATTTTTGCACTAGCAAAACAAAGACACCTTTTATGCAGTTTTTCTTGTAGACTAAATATTATTCTAAATATTCCCACTTCTTCACAAAACACAAAGATATGAAACTAACCAACCGAAGTAAACAGGTAAGTAACAAAAAAATGACCTTAGCTGAAAAAATTTACTTACCTGCTATTGTAAACGGATTAGGAATTACAATAAAGCATTTGTTTAAGAAAAAAGCCACTATTCAATATCCTGAACAGCAACGCCCTATGAGCCAAACCTTTCGAGGCTTGCATGTTCTCAAACGTGATGAAGAGGGCAGAGAAAGATGTACTGCCTGTGGCTTGTGTGCTTTAGCCTGCCCTGCAGAAGCAATTACAATGGTTGCCGCAGAGCGTAAACCCGGCGAAGAGCACCTATACCGAGAGGAGAAGTATGCTGCTGTATATGAAATCAACATGTTACGTTGTATCTTCTGTGGCTTGTGCGAAGAAGCCTGCCCCAAAGAGGCTATATTTTTGCAAAACAACAAAATGGCACCTGCCTTCTACGAACGCGGTGATGTAATCTACGGAAAAGATAAATTACTAGAACCTATGCCCAACAAGTAAAAATTATATAAAGTGTAACAAGCTCTTATTCAAAGAGATCTTGCATGTATTTGAATAAAAAATAAACATACATCAGCCTACTTTTCAGTAAATAAAAACTACGATTTGATATTGAATTTGCACCTTAAATATGGGTGCATTTTTTTCTTGCTTTTCAAGCATAAATAAAAAATTGTGTATTTTAGCACCCCAAAAACTATCTTTTCTGATTGAAACCAACACTAAAGTACACATACTCATGGCACAAAATCGTGTAATTATAGAAAACGTACAACCCGAAATTGACGGCGGAAAGTACCCTGCCAAACGCGTAGTAGGGCAAATTGTAAAAGTAACTGCAGATATTTTTGCTGATGGACACGACGTTATAGCCGCAGAAGTCGCCTATAAACATGAAAAAGAAAAAGCCTGGAAACGCAACTCTTTTACTCATTTAGGAAATGACGCTTGGGTAAGCGAATTTAAGGTAGAAAAACAAGGCTACTATGAATTTAAAATTGAAGGTTGGATTGACCATGCCCTTACTTGGCAACATAATATAGAACGAAAAATTAACGATAAGCAATTTGTTAATATAGAACTTTTAGACGGTATTCAATATTTAGAGTCTCTTATTGAAAAAGTAACCAAAGCCGAAGGTAAGTATTTACAACATTTGGTAGATTTGTTTAGAGATAGTGAAAAATACCATGAAGCCATCAAAGAAGCTCTCTCTCCTCAACTACGCGAAATCTTTGAAAAATATCCACAAAGAAAATTTACCACTACCTACGACAAAGTGCTTCGCGTATATGTAGACAGAAAAAAAGCCCTCTTCTCTGCCTGGTATGAATTCTTTCCACGTTCCACAGGCGAGCATGGAAGGCATGGCACTTTTAAGGATTGCCACAAAATTATCCCACGCATTGCAGCTATGGGCTTCGATACCATTTATTTCCCACCTATTCACCCTATCGGTTCAGATTTCAAAAAAGGGAAAAATAATTCGCTTAATGCTTCTCCTGAAGACGTAGGCTCTTGTTGGGCAATAGGAAATGTAGAAGGAGGGCACAAAGATATTCTACCTGCCTTGGGTACCTTGGAGGATTTCAAGGAATTAATCAAGTATTGTGAAAGCTACGGCATTGAAATAGCTATGGATTACGCTCTGCAATGCTCTCCTAATCACCCTTATGTAAAACAATATCCACAATGGTTCAAATGGCGACCCGACGGCACAGTGCAATATGCTGAAAACCCTCCTAAAAAATACCAAGATATTTTACCTATCAATTTTGAAACCGACGACTGGAAAAACCTCTGGAACGAACTTTTGAGTATCTTATTTTACTGGATTGAGGTCGGTATTAAGATTTTCAGAGTAGATAACCCACATACCAAATCGTTTAGATTTTGGGAATGGGCAATCTCAGAAGTAAAAAAGAAGTACCCCGATGTAATATTTCTCTCTGAAGCCTTCACGCGACCCAAAGTCATGCACATGTTAGCCAAATTAGGATTTACACAATCTTACACTTACTACACTTGGCGAAATACTAAATACGAACTTTCACAATACATGACCGAGCTTACCAAGGGTGAAGGAAAAGAATATTTTAGACCCAACTTCTGGCCTAATACCCCTGACATCAACCCTTACATCTTGCAAAGCGGAAACGAAACCCTGTTCATGACGCGCTATTTCATGGCAGCTACGCTCAGCTCTAACTATGGCATATACGGTCCTGTTTACGAGCTCGGTATCCACACACCTATACCAGGCAAAGAGGAATACCTTGACTCCGAGAAATACGAAATCAAACAATGGGATTGGGATAAGAAAACACGTATATCAGAATTGATAACCTTAGTAAACAAAATTCGCAAAGAAAATCCCGCTTTTCATGACACAAATAATCTGGAACTCTGCCGTATTGATAATGACCAGATTCTAGCATATTTTAAGTATGACCACGAGTCCCAAAATTATATTCTTTGCGTAGTAAACCTGGATCCTTACAACACCCAATCGGGTTGGGTACAAGTGCCTCTATACCTCATGGGTATCAGCGAAGGGCACCAGCTATGCATGCACGATTTACTTACAGGCAATAAATACATTTGGGAACGTGAATGGAACTACGTAGAACTCAACCCAAGGTATGTACCTTTTCATTTATTCAAAATTGAGCTAAGATAATTTTACACAAACCTCCTCTATCCTCAAAATTTAGAGTTTGTGAACAGAGAAAACCCTCATTTACGAGCTGACATCTTTCAAAATCAACCCCTCATAAAGAGGCCTCTGTTCATAAACTCTAATGTGTTCAAGCAAAGGGCAAGACAAAAATCCTACATCATTTTTTTTTCGCATATTTGTAGATACATTTGCCCTTATTTAAAAAAGCTATATGAAAATTCATTTTTTCTTACCTCGTTTGATTTATCTAATCTTATTGCTCTTCTGGATAGTCAATACTTTTGTTCTTGCACAAAAGTTAAAAGACGAACTACTTACACCACAAAATATTCAAGACGATTTGAAAGCCCTCAAATACATTATTCAACGGTATCACATTCAGCCAAGAAAATTTAACGATAGCTTATCCAAAGACATTTTTCACAAATTCCTAACTTACGTTACACACAACGAAGCTTTTTTTACAAAAAAAGAATACGAGCAATTAGCCCAATACCAAACCTATTTAGATAACGAACTACACGGCGAAGAAGTAAAATTTTTACCCATGTTTCTACCTCTATTTAAGAACAAAGTTGAGCAAACTATTCAACGCATTGAGAAAATCTCTCAAAACCCTTTCCAATTTACTAAAAATCAAACCTTTGAACCCGAGACCGACCAAATACGTTACTACCTTGAAGACGAGATAGCTATCCAACAATTTTGGGAAAGCAAATTAAAATATGCTGCACTACTCAAAATAGCTCAAAAAGTAGGCAAGCAAAATCTTTCGCTTGATAAAATAATCCAACAATACGAATCTACAGCTCGCCAACAAATCAAGCAGACAGAAATCCGTAAGTTAAACAATTTGCTCAAACACCCCATTGGCTATGACAGGTATATGTTAGCACGTTATCTTCTATCCATCGTGCTTTGCCAAGATCCTCACTCTTACTATCTTACACAAAGCGAAATGGAAAATCTAATGCAGGAAGTTGCAGATAAAAAAGCCTCTTTCGGGCTAAAATTAGCTGAAAATGCACAAGGGGAAGTTTATATAGAGCAACTTGTCCCAGGTGGAAGTGCCTGGAAAACCAATGAATTACATAAAGGCGACATTTTAGTAGAAATACAACTTGCAGGAAAAGAAAGAATAGAAGTACTACCATACAGCTTGCAAGAAATAAATGAATTACTAGAAACTGAAAATACAACTCTTTTTCTTACAGTACAAAAAGCCAACAAAACCCTCAAAACGGTTAGCCTCTCTAAAAGTATCATTAAAAGAGATGAGGAGAACCTAGTAAAAAGTTTCATCATTGAAGGTGAAAGACGAGTCGGATATATCGCTCTTCCAGGTTTTTATACCAATTATGAAGTTGAGCAAAGTAAAGGTTGTGCAAATGATGTTGCTAAAGAAATTCTAAAAATGAAGCAAGAAAATATTGAAGGGCTTATCCTTGATCTTCGCTTCAACGGTGGCGGCTCTCTCATAGAAGGTGTAGAACTAGCAGGTATTTTTATTGACGAGGGAGCTTTAACTATCATTACACAAAAAGATAGTAAACCTACAATTCTAAAAGATATGAATCGCGGCACAGTCTATGACGGCAAACTACTAGTTATGGTGAACCGTGCAAGTGCCTCTGCTTCAGAAATGTTAGCAGCTGTTCTGCAGGATTATAATCGTGCTTTAATCGTAGGTACAAATACTTTCGGTAAAGCCACAGGGCAACGACCTTTCCCTGTAGTAGCTCCTGACAAAGAGTTCAAGAAAATCAATTTACATTTTGCTTACCTCAGCCATGTCAAGCTTTATCGTATTACAGGCAAAACCACCCAACTCGTAGGCGTACAGCCTGATATTGAAATCCCTGACAATCTCTCTCCACAAAACTATTCAGAGGCAAGTTATGATTTTGCCCTTCCTGCAGATAGTATAGATAAAAAGGTAATTTTCAAGCCTTTACCTGCTTTGCCAAAAGCTAAACTTCTTGCTAAACATAAGCAAAGAATGAGTCGCCCTATTAGCCCTATTAACCAAACCTTACAAGAAGTAGCTCAAAATACTAATAAACAACCCAAAACCATCCCCCTAGATTTAGCCGCTTTTTTGAAATGGTACCAACAAAGCCATGAAGAAACAGCAAAACCACTACCCAACAATGCATTTTTAAGTTTACGAAATTTGAAAGCTAATGAAACGATATTAGCCATTGACGAGTTTGGAAGAGAAACTACACAAAAGCTAATCAACAAATTAAACCACGATGCTCACCTTGCCGAAAGTTATCAAATCTTATTAGATTGGATAAATGAATAAAAAGACAAAACCTATAAAGTTAGCCAAAACTTTATAGGTTTTTTTAGAATAAATCAAAACAAATGATTATCCTTAAAATACTACAAAGCGCTCTATCCAAACCTGTTCCTGACTTTGAACTTTAATTAAATACATACCTTTTGGCAAATTATTTAACAAAATTTCAAATCTATCACCCTCAAAATAAGCAGTTTCTACCAATACATTACTCATGTTATAGATGCTTACTTCTTTTCGTAAATTTCGGCTCTGCCTATCGTGAACTATAATCTTGTCAGTGGTAGGATTAGGATATATCTCAAAATCAGCCGTTTGTAGATTTTCTACCTGCAATACTTCCCAAGAAGAGAAATCCACTGAACCATCAGTATTAACAATTTTTATCCTATAATATTGCGTACCTACCTGCAGATTTCTATCTGTGAAGCTATACTTTTGCGTAGGGGTAATATTGCCTTCGGCTATCACCTTACCAAAGTTTTCAATTGTTTCTAAATCATAGCTTTTTTGAACTTCAAAATGACTCACATTTTTGTCTGAACGAGCAGCCCACTGCAAAAGAGCAGTATGATTACTTTGCTGAACCTTAAAATAAGCTAATTCAATTGGCAAAGGATCTGAAGAAAGTACTAAATGACAATTAACTATGCTACAAGATCCTCCTGCAGTTCCTGTTGAACTACATGAACCATTACAATCCAATCCTGGATTACCAGGATTGCTTGTTATAATCATATTAGCAGGAACAGGGGTTGTCAATATAATAGCTCCTAAACCACCTCCTCCCCCGCCTCCATGAACAACACTATGAACTACATTACCTCCATTTCCACCATTTACACGTACATATAAAGGATTAGCTGCACAAGGTAAATTATAATTATTCACACGTAAAACAACTACTCCACCAGCTCCACCACCGCCACCTGCATCAAAACCTGTGGAATGTTCACCAGGGTTACCACTAGCGTCTATGCTATAGCTCGTGGTGCAAGTTGGAGGAATAGCTAATGTGTTAGCACTAATGAAAATAATACCTCCACCATTGCCACCATTCCCTCCCATACTATTATTTTGTTGACCACCACCACCACCGCCGCCCAAAAATAAGCGTTTGGCAGGTGAACTATAATAAGTTTGTAAAGAGATGCCTCCTACCCCTCCATACAAGCCTGATGTACTAAAACCGCAGGCACCATTCCAACCATTTCCACCTCTACCTCCTGAAGTGTAGTTTCCACCGCCGCCACCGCCACCATTATGGTCATTTCCACCACCGCCACCATTTACCAAAGCACCTTTGGCATACATATCAGAGGTATAAGCAGTTATACCCTCCCCTTTTTGCCCAAAACCAATATCACTGCTCCTAAATGTAGTTTGGTCAGCACAAGTATTGCGATTGTTACTCCTTAAGCCACCCCTAAAACCACGCCCCACAGCAGAGATATTCCCATTCAAAGTAACTGTTCCTGTAGCAGAAAGCACCAATATACCTCCTCTTTCTAAATTTGTGCTCCAGTCGCGAGCTTGAATACCTGATGCTCCTACAGTCACGTTAGTATATTCAGGTACACTCACAATTTGTACTGAACCACTTACATTGTATGTATTCTTTAAAGTCTCTACTTTTATTTGTGAAGAGGTACAAGCACTACAAGATACTACTTTTGTCCACTCAAAAAGTCCTGCACTTTGTATACCATTCACTACCAAAGTACCATACGTAGCATCGTTAGCTGTATTGATTACTGCTCCTTTCATTTGAATAATCATTATTGTTTTACCTACAGCAAAGTCGGCTGTACTCGTACCACCAGTAGGATCTATTACATTGTCAAAAGTAAGTATTTTATTAGGTACATCAATAGCTGTTACCCTTGCATATGTGTTAATAATACCTGATATAGTTTGAGAAAAACTCCTACTTAGTGAAATAAAAAGTACAACAAAAAATAGTATTTTTTTCATTGCTAACTAGTTTTTTTTAGTAACGTGTGTTTATATTTGCACGGGTTAGTTTGATTGTATTTATATATGTTTATACGATAAAAGTACAAATGGTAAGCATAAATAATTTCTTAAAAACTTCTTTTTCTTCAAAAATTGCTTAAAATGATTACTATTCCTAAATTTTTAACCTTAATTACTTAAACTATGAAAAAAAAACTCTTACCTTTCGGTAAGAGTTTTTAGTATTTTACTACTATTTTTAGATAGTCATTTCTCAAATTTACTTTTAGTTACCTTATTCACTATTGCTGATTTTTCTAATGGAAGTTTAGAAGGTCGATGCTCATCATCAATTTTTTTATATTGTGCTTCGGCTTGTCTAAAACCAAAATCAGGAACTAGTTTGTGTACTTTATGATTCTGAGCAATTACTGAGGTACGTTTAATATTAGCATTTCCTTCAATTATCCAGTCAGAAGTTTTTTTCTTCTCAAAGCGGCAGGTATTACAAATGAAATCTTTTACTTCCCCATATTCATCCTTGCGTGCAGTAACACGAAGCACCTCTGAACCTTGGTACCAAAGTATAACCTCTCCTTTACATTTATCACAATTTCGGTGAGCATTTACAGGTTTCGTAAACCAAACTCTACTCTTAAATCGGAAGGTTTTATCAGTTAAAGCTCCTACGGGACAGACATCTATTACATTTCCTGAAAAGTCGTTATTAATCACATTTTCAATATAGGTACCAATCTCAGCAGCATCACCTCGTTTAAGAACTCCATGAACACGCTTATCTGTGATTTGATCTGCTACATAAACACAACGATAGCATAAAATACAGCGCGTCATGTGAAGCTGTATTTTATCCCCAATATCTATTTTTTCAAAAGTTCTACGCTCTTCTTCATATCTTGTCCCTGAAACGCCGTGTTGGTAGCTAAGATCTTGTAAATGGCATTCACCTGCCTGGTCGCAAATAGGACAATCCAACGGATGGTTAATAAGTAAAAATTCTACCACTCCTCTACGCGCCTCTAATACTTCTTCATTGATAGAATTTTCTACTACCATACCATCCTGCACAGCAGTAATACACGAAGGTACAAGTTTAGGCATTGGACGCGGATCCTTTGCAGAACTCTGCGTTACTTTTACCAAGCAAGTACGGCATTTTCCACCACTTCCCTGTAGTTTAGAGTAATAACACATAGCAGGTGGTACGATATTGCCACCAATCATGCGAGCAGCTTGTAAAATAGTAGTACCTTGTGGGACATCTATTTGTATATTATCAATAGTTACTTTCAGCATAAGTATTAGGTTATTAGGGTTTGAATTATCTTCTTATTTTTATTTCATATATTAGGTTTCTTTCAAAAAAAGGTTCAAATCATATTAATTGCCTCGCTCCAAGAAGGCTGTTTTGTAATTTCTCCTCATTTTTTAGTATATTTTTGCCATACTTGCGTTTTATATTTATATATAAGAATCCTTCCCAAATTTCATAGTCTCGCACAACTTCTTGCAATTTCTCAAAATCCTTTTTCTCCGCTGCCGAAGTTTTTACTTCTAAATTTTCGTGTGTAACGTTATTAAATAAAAAGAACATCAGGAGTAGGGCTTAACCTTTGTTTCATCTACCATCATTTCAGACAAGGGTTCAAAAGGAATTTTTCCTTGTCTATATAGCCAATCCGACCGTGCTATCAACTTGCGTATTACTCGTTGATGCTCTTTGGGAGCATTTACTCCCGTTACCATTACGTCTAACATAAACTAAATCCATTCAGTAGCTATCAATTCGTCAATTTTAGCAGGAGTAAGGTTTTCATAGTATTTGTAAGCTCCGTCCATACTTTTCAATTTTACTTGCAGGCAGGGGGCTCCCCCACACGCTGCTAAACATTCTACGGTTTTGAGAGTAAAGCGTTTATCAGGAGTAGTTTCGTTTACATGAATACCTAACTTCTGTTCCAAATACTCAAGAATTTCATCTGCCCCACAAATCATACATGGTCCTGTACGACAAACTTCTAATACATATTTGCCCACAGGTTCAAGGTGAAACATGGTGTAAAAGGTAGCCACTTCGTACACCTCAATTGGTTGGATATTTAGGAGCTCGGCTATGTAATCCATTACATTCACACTAATCCAACCGAATTGAGTTTGAGCGATGTGTAAGATAGGCAATATAGCCGATTTTTGCTTGCCCTCTGGGTAGCGTTTAATAATTTCTTGTACTTTAGCAAGATTCTCTTCTGTAAACTTTGCTCCCACGTGGTAGCTCCTGTCAGTATTAAAACGATAAGCAGACATTTTTTATTTTTAATCAGAATAATATTTTGAAATAATACTCTTTGTAACTCTTATGCATCAAGTTCTCCTGCAATTACGTTAAGGCTACTCATGGTTACTATTGCGTCAGAAAGTTGTTGCCCTACACACATTTCAGGATAGGCTTGATAATAGATAAAACAAGGTCTTCTAAAATGTAAGCGATATGGGGTACGTCCTCCATCCGAAATAAGGTAAAATCCTAACTCCCCGTTAGCACCTTCTACAGAATGATAAACCTCTCCTACTGGCGCATCAATTTCACCCATTATAATTTTGAAGTGATAGATCAATGCTTCCATTTTTGTATAAACATCTATTTTGGGCGGTAGATAGTAGCGAGAGTCATTAGCATAATAACTTCCTTCTGCCTTAGGCAATTTTTCTAAGGCTTGCTCAATGATGCGAAGGCTCTGCCACATCTCTTCATTACGTACCATAAAACGGTCGTAGCTATCACCATGTTGCCCAACAGGGATATCAAATTCAAAATCTTGATACCCTGAATAAGGGTTCATGACACGTACATCATAATCTACGCCTGTAGCTCGTAGGTTAGGACCTGTAAAACCGTAATTTATAGCCCTCTCTGCTGAAATAGCTCCCACCCCGATAGTTCTATCCATAAAAATACGATTTCGATTAAACAATTTTTCAAACTCCCGCATCACAGGAGGAAATTCTTTTACAAATTTCTTGATCTTAGCGAGAGCTGTTTCAGAAAAATCACGTTCCATGCCACCAATTCTACCCATGTTCGTGGTAAGTCTTGCCCCACATACCTCTTCATATATTTCGTAGATATGTTCGCGCTGCTGAAAAAGATATAAGAAACCCGTAAAAGCTCCTGTATCCACTCCTAAAATAGAATTACAAATTATATGGTCGGCGATGCGTGCTAGTTCCATCATAATTACACGCATGTATTGTGCTTTTTGCGGAACTTGCACTCCTAAGAGCTTTTCTACTGTCATCCACCAACCCAGGTTATTGATAGGTGCAGAACAGTAATTCAAACGGTCTGTAAGGGGAGTAATTTGGTAGAAAGGTCTGTGTTCTGCAATTTTTTCAAATGCTCTATGAATATAGCCAATTGTAGGTACTCCTGATACTATTTTTTCCCCATCCATCTGTAAGACATTCTGGAAAACACCATGCGTAGCAGGATGTGTAGGACCTAAATTGACCGTAGTAAGTTCATTAAGATAAACAGCATCTTCTACCACTAAATTTTTTGAACCTAGTTCCTTCAAAAGGGCTTCGTCTTTTTCTATAACCGCTAATTGATTTGCCATATTGTAGGTATTATAAAATAAATTTTTGAGCTTGCCTAAATATTATCTACCAAAATATAAATCCTCTTTATCCCTGCGAGTAGCATCTTCTAAAGGATACTCTTTTCGCATGGGGTGATAATCCATATCATCTACATTCAAAATGCGTGTGAGGTTAGGATGTCCGTCAAAAATAATTCCATAAAAATCATAGGTTTCCCGCTCTTGCCAATTCGCTGAGGCATAAAGTTTAGTAAGGGTAGGTACTCTTGGATTTTCTATAGGTACAAAAGTTTTTACACGTAGATAGATATTATGTAGCCAACTATGCACATGATATACTACACCGAGTTCCTTTCCTTTATTGTCAGGAAAATGTACGCCGCACAAGTCAGTTAGAAAACGAAACTGAAATTGCTTATGAAAAAATAAATATTCAAACAATTCAGGAATTTTTGCGGGCTCACACGTAAAGGTGAGCATACCATACGGCACTTCAATATCAGAAATGCTATTCCCAAATTGACTAATTAGGTCTTCTATAATAATTTGATGCGAAAGCTCTGCCATGGATAATTTTTAGATTTGATTTTACTTTTACACCTAACTTAACAATATTCTTAAATCTTGGTTAGGTCCTAACTCACCTGAATATTATACGAAGCTAATAGCTTTTGATATTCCTCTGAGTTTCTGCGTCTAAGACTTTCATTTTTGGCTAATTCTTGGATTTTAAGCAATCCTTCAATAATTTGCTCAGGGCGAGGAGGACAACCTGGTACATAGACATCCACAGGTATTACACGGTCAATACCTTGCAAAACGCTGTATGTATCAAAAATCCCACCACTAGAGGCACATGCTCCTACGGCGATTACCCAACGAGGCTCTACCATTTGCTCATATACTTGACGCACCACAGGTGCCATCTTCTTGGCAATTGTTCCCATCACCATAAGTAAATCGGCTTGGCGTGGTGAGAAACTTGGCCTCTCTGCTCCAAAGCGGGCTATATCGTAGTGCGAACCCATCGTAGCCATAAATTCTATCCCACAGCACGAGGTAGCGAAGGGAAGAGGCCACAAGGAATTAGCGCGAGCTAACCCAATAACCTTATCAAAACTTGTGGCAAAAAAACCTTGCCCTTGATAGCCCTCAGGAGCCTCTACCATTTTAGGAGTAACTGACATATATTTTTAAGTTTAGAAGTTTCACAATCAAAATACAGACTATACTTATTAATGTAACTTGTGTATTATTCAAAATGTTTAACTTTCTAAGGCTAACGTTACCTTTGAAGGACTAACATAACGATTGCAGTAAGGAATATATTTAGGATAGCTAGTGGTAAAAGCCCTTTCCAACCTAAGTTCATGAGTTGGTCATAACGGAAGCGGGGCAGAGTCCAGCGTACCCACATAAAGAAAAATACCCCAAACAATCCTTTAACAAACAATACACCTACCCCAATCAATGTAGCAATATTTTGCCCTAAACTCTTTTCTATCCAGCTCATAAAAGGATAGGTATAACCTCCAAAGTACAAAGTAGCTATCACAATGCTAGAAATAAACATATTGATATACTCTGCAAACAGGTAAAAACCTAACTTCATGCTGCTGTATTCAGTGTGATAGCCACCAATTAATTCCGTCTCGCACTCAGGCAAATCAAAAGGAGTACGATTACATTCAGCAAAAGCACAAGTAAGGAAAATAATAAAGCCTAAGGGCTGATAAAATACATTCCAAACAGTACGCTGTTGCTCTACAATTTCTCGCAAAGAGAGCGAGCCTGTCATTATGATTATGGCAACAATTGATAAGCCCATAGCTAATTCGTAGCTAATATTTTGTGAAGCAGCACGAATTGCCCCCAAGAGGGAGAATTTATTATTTGAGGCCCAGCCCCCTATCATAATACCGTATACCCCCAAAGCCACAATAGCAAATACATATAAGATACCGATATTTGCCTCTACTGCCTGAATATTAAACTTGAAATCTCCAAACTGCAAGGTACCTCCAAAAGGGATAACGGCACTAGTCATGCAAGCAGCTAACATTGCCATCGAAGGACCTGCAATAAACAGCCATTTGTTAGCTTGCATCGGAATAAACTCTTCCTTAAAAAACATTTTAGCTGCATCGGCAATTGGTTGTAGTAAGCCCCAGGGGCCTGCTCGGTTCGGTCCTATGCGGTCTTGTAAGAAAGCAGCTACTTTACGTTCAGCGTATGTAGAGTAGGTAGCTACCAAGAGAGTAATTCCAAATACAAGCAAGATAATTAAGCCTTTTACTAAAAAAAGTTCTAATGTCATACTTAAAGCAATTGATTTTCAATTTTCTGCAAATTTTGTACTTTTTTTTGAAAAAGCAAATAAACTTTGTAGGATATATGCTTCTTTTAAATTTTAGTTTCTATTTTTAAGCCGTCAAATGAGCTATCGGCATAAACTATTGATTAAATTTAACTTAAGAAATAAATCATGCTTTTTCGCTGGTGGAAGCAAGCCCTCAATAATGGTATTCACGAAGGCTTAGAACTTTTGACGAGCCGCCAAGTAAAGACAGTCAACGGCTTAAATACTATAGCTTCTTTGTTCCTTATAGGATATGTATTAATTAACCTTTTCACAAAAAACTATCAAGCCCTCTTCTTAGACCTCGCCATTTTAGGCTTAGTCTGTTTTCCTATCTACTGGCTACACCGCCAAAGGAAGTATACTTACGGAAAAGTCTGGGCATTCTTTACGGTGAATATTTTACTTATGTTAGTTGCTACTGTTAATGAACTCAACCGTAGTATTTCTAATACTTCTGTTATTTTGATAGGGCTTTCAGTGCTTTCAGTATTACTTTTTGACGGCAGGGCAAAATATTTTGCCGCATTTTTTGCCTTCTTATGTTATGTCTTCTCACACTTGACTTTTCTATACATAGCTAACAAAAACTTCAATATAGAGAATGTCTTGTATATGATAAATGCCATGGTGGCTATTGCAATCATTTTTACGATTACTAACCTCTATAAAGAAGATTTTATTGCCTCACAGCGGTTTATCTTAGAGCGAAACGAGGAAATTGAGCAAAGAAATGCAGATATGATTGAAAGCATCAGCTATGCTGAAAGAATACAAAAGGCATTACTTCCCCAAGAACAAAACTTAGCCAAATTCTTCCCTAATAGCTTTATTAGCTATCTACCCAAACATATTATTTCAGGAGATTTTTATTGGTTTGCTTCTCCACACTTACAGCATCCACCAAAAACAGAAAACTCAGGAATTGATCTATTCCTTGCTGTGGCAGATTGTACAGGACATGGCGTACCCGGTGCTTTTATGACCATTATCGGCATTACCCTATTGGACCAAATCGTAAACCAAGAGAACATTCACGCACCTGCTGAAATTTTACACAAATTAGACGAACGGTTAGTCGCTGTACTCCAACAAGAAAGTAACCTCCATCACGAACAAGCTCTACACGACGGCATGGATATTGCCCTAATAAAGATTAACTTACCCCAAGGAAAAGTTACTTTTGCGGGTGCTAAGCGCCCTCTTTGGATAATCCATAAAAATAGTACTGAATTAGAAGTATATAAAGGGGATAAGTTTCCTATAGGAAGCACGCAATACAAAAATAAGAAGTTTACCGAAAAGCATTTAACCATCCATAAAGAAGATAGGTTATATCTCTTTTCTGACGGCTATGCCGATCAATTTGGAATTCAGGGTAAGTTTACAGTGAGTCGTTTCAAAGAATTATTACTATCACAAACTCATTTAGAAATGAGTATACAAAAAAGTACTTTAGAAAGAAACTTTCAACAATGGAAAGGAGAAGAAGAGCAAACGGATGATGTTTTAGTCATAGGTATAGAAATATGAAAGTCTAACTATAAAACTTAATAAATTTATATACAATAGTTTCTCTAAAAAACTTTTACCTAAAATATTTTTACATTAAAAATAGCTTTTTTCTTTACAACTTTATATTTGTGTTAAGCTATAAAATTTTTTACTATTATACCCTTATTAAAAAAAATACTAATTTATTTGTAAAGTACTATATCTTGTTTTTGAGTTATACTTAATAATATGTAAAGTATATTACTTACAAAAAAAAACTTACTAATTTACTTGTTAAGTATTATGTTTTAACTTTTTTATATATTTGTTAAAATATAAAATATATTACAAAGGTTAATTTATATGCTTTTTTATTTGTAAGGAAATATACTTTAGTTACAAGATACACTAGTTAAAATAAAAAATATACTACTTTTAAGGTAAAATATACTTATTTAATTGTAAAGTATTATTTTTTGTTTTTGAGATATACTAAAAAAATGTAAAAGTGTAATATTTTATTTTTGTTATATGTTAAAATTTTTATAAATTACTATAATTTATTTTTTTACTATGTTTAATAAAATGTAAAGTATAGTTTAACTTATGTAAAACAAATTTTTTTACTTGTAAAGTATTACTTTTTGTTTATAATCTGTATTATTTGAAATATAAAAAATAATGTGTATAACAATGAATAAATGTATTTAAATAAAAACTATTGTACTTAATATTTAGGAGATAATACTTTAGATAAAAGCTACTTTGCTTGAATAGTAGGTATTAGATATAAAGTTTTATTCTATAAATATTGAACTTGGGTGAACTGTCCATAATGGTAAAAATATAAACACAACACAAGAATATGCAAAAGTATATATGTATTCATGGGCACTTTTATCAGCCGCCACGTGAAAATGCTTGGTTAGAGGAGATTGAGGTGCAGGAGTCTGCCTATCCTTTTCACGATTGGAACGAACGCATTACCTCAGAGTGCTATGCACCGAATGGATTCTCACGGATCTTGAACGAGGAGCATAAGATTATAGATATTGTAAATAATTACTCAAAAATTAGCTTCAATTTTGGAGCAACATTGCTCTCTTGGATGCAATACAAAGCCCCTACTACCTACCAAGCAATATTAGAAGGGGATAAGTTGAGCATGAAATACTTTAATGGACACGGCTCAGCCATGGCACAAGTGTATAATCATATTATTATGCCCTTGGCTAATACCCGCGATAAAGAAACCCAAGTAATTTGGGGCATCCGCGATTTTGAGTACCGCTTCGGAAGAAAACCTGAAGGCATGTGGCTAGCAGAAACTGCCGTAGATATAGAAACTTTGGAGATCTTAGCCAAACATCATATCAAATTTACTATACTCGCCCCGCACCAAGCCAAGCGATATAGAAAAATCGGTACAGAACAATGGTACAACGGCATAGAAACACGCAAACATTACATATGTAAGTTACCCTCAGGCAAGCAAATTATACTATTCTTCTATGATGCCGCCTCTGCTGAGCAAGTCGCCTTCAAAGGAATTTTAGACGACGGCAAACGCTTCGCTCATCAATTAGTAAACAGTTTTAACCCGCATGATCCTTCTCCCCAACTCGTGCATATCGCTACTGACGGCGAAAGCTACGGACACCACCACAGGCATGGAGATATGGCACTAGCTTACTGCCTGCGATATATTGAAGAAAACAATTTAGCTAAAATCACCAATTACAGCCAATATATACACCTCTTTGAACCTGAATATGAAGTGGAAATCTATGAAAATAGTTCTTGGAGTTGCGCCCATGGCATAGAGCGTTGGCGAAGCAATTGCGGTTGCAAAACAGGCGGCGAACCCCACTTCCACCAACTCTGGCGAAAACCTCTACGAGAAGCCCTAGACTGGCTACGCGATGAACTTGCCAAAGTATATGAAACCGAACTCAGCAAATACATCAGCGATGTATGGAAAGTCCGTAATGCCTACATAGACGTAATTCTAGATAGAAGCCCCGAAAACGTAAACCGCTTCCTAAAAAAACACTTCAAAACCGAACATACCGACGAAGACAAGACCAAAATTTTACGCCTATTAGAAATGCAACGGCAATGCTTGCTTATGTTTACTAGTTGTGCATGGTTTTTCAATGATATCTCAGGAATAGAAACAATACAAGTCTTACAATATGCTAACCGTGCTATCCAATTAGCCGAAACCGCTAGTAACCAAACCTTCGAGCGAGCTTTCTTAGAGAAAATCTATGAAGCTAAAAGTAACCTCAAACAATATGATAACGGAGCAGAAATCTACACACGTTACACCAGCCCTGCCCGAATTACACTTAGCAAAGTAGGTATGCACTATGCCGTTGCAAGCCTCTTTGAAGAAAACCCCCAAGATATTAGTGTACTTAATTATGACTTTGACAGCGAATATTTCGAACGCTTAGAAGCAGGTTTGCAAAAGCTAGCTATCGGCAAAACATGGGTGCACTCCAAAATTACCTATTCTAAAAAATATTTCTGCTTCGCTGTAGTTTATTTAGGGCAGCATCAAATCATTGGAAGCTCTACCCCGTACCTCGCCCCTGACGATTTTAACAAAATGGCAAACCAACTTAAACTCGCCTTCAAAGAAGGTAACTTGGCAGAAGTACTTCAAATTATGCAAATTTATTTTCCCGTTAAGCATTTCTCTTTTTGGGAACTCTTTAAGGACGAACAGACCAAAGTGCTTAACAAAATTTTAGAAGATAACCTAAAATATGCAGAGGAAAGTTACGAGCGCATTTACCATCGTAACTATCACCTACTCAACGTAATGCAAAAAGCCCAACTCAAAATTCCAGCTATCTTAAAGCAAAACTTTGAAATCGTTATTAATAATTCGCTCAAAAACTTCTTCATTCGTAAATCCGCAGATATTGAAAAATTTAAGCAAACTTGTCAAGAGGTAGCTCATTGGCGGGTAAATGTAGATAAAGAAAACTTGAGCCACGTAGCTTCTATTCGTATTTTAGAAATGGTACAAGACTATGAAAAGCAAGTAGATAATGAAGAACTTTTAGACTTAATTACCCAAATAATCCGCTACTTGCGAAGCATTGCCGTAGATATTCGCTTGGGTATGATACAAAATATTCTATTCAAAATTAGCAAACGTGCTGTACCACATTGGACGCGTGCTGCAAGGCAACTCAAACTTACACATTATCCCTTTATCTATCCCGAAGAAAAAGATGATATAACACAACGTTTATTGAAAAAATTTATAGAACTTTGTTCACTGGTGAACCTCAAAATTATGGTAGAGCCATTAGTAGAAGCGTAAAATATCTTAACTACAAGTAAAACATAAAACTTCTCATGGCAAAAAAAGTAATTATAGTAGATGACTCGCTCTATATGCGAACATTTATTAAAGATATACTTACAAACGGAAAGTATGAAGTAATAGGGCAAGCCTCTAGCGGTGAGACTGCCATAGATATGATTTTTAGCCTCAAACCAGAACTTGTTACTTTGGATAATATCCTACCCGATATGCTTGGTATAGATATTCTAAAAGCTATACGTGCCGAAAAATTAGCTACTAAAGTGATTATGATTAGTGCCGTAGGGCAACAATCTGTCCTAGAAGAGGCAATGCAGGCAGGAGCAAATGCGTATATTACCAAACCTTTTACCTCTGAAAAATTGCTTGAAGTGGTAAAAAAGACAATCGGAAATCCGTAAGTTAAGTGAAAAATTAAAAATTAAGGTGCAGAAATTAAATTATGATGTGCTATTATCAAAAAATGTTTTTTGTGTTAGTATTTAGTTTAGTATTTTATCAACTAAAACTAACTATGGCACAAACCAAATACCCTGAATTTGAGGCCATAGAAGTACAATTAGCTGAAAATGCACCTACTTTCAAGTACCGTTTGCTCAAGCCTTTAGGTTGGGACAGTCAAGATAGTAGCCAAAAATATCCACTTTTGCTTTGCTTGCACGGAGCAGGAGAGCGTGGAAGCGATAATGAAATTACACTTACACATTTTGCTCCATGGCTTTTGGCAAAAAATAATCGTAAACCATTTCCCTGTTTTGTATTTGTACCTCAATGCGAAAAATCCTTCCGTTGGGTAGAAGTAGATTGGACTTGGGATACGCACACTCAGCCCACAGAAATTTCTGTTTATTTGGGTTATACTATGCAAGTTTTAGAGCAACTGCTCAAAAAGTATCCGATTGATGAGAAACGTATCTATGTTACAGGACTTTCTATGGGTGGGTTTGGTACTTGGGATTTAATTACTCGCTTTCCAGAAAAATTTGCTGCTGCTGTACCTATTTGTGGGGGAGGTGATGAAACAGTAGCTTACAAAGCCAAAAATGTGCCTATTTGGGCTTTTCACGGTGCATTAGATAAGTTAGTAAAACCCGAGCGAAGCCGAAACATGATACAAGCCCTTCAAAAAGCAGGTGGTAAGCCTAAATACACAGAATATCCACAAGTAGGACATGACTGCTGGAAAAATGCTTATCAAGAGCCAACACTCTTACCTTGGCTCTTTGAGAAAAGGAAAAATTAAATAAATCTTACTTCTAAAATACCTTTGCCTAATTATTAGAAGGCAAGTTGTAAGCCGATTATATTCGAAAAATATGCACAATAGTTATAGCACTAGAAAGTTAAGAAACTTAAGTGAGTAAGTATTCAGCAAATACTTAAAAGATATGGACTTCGCATTTTGATATTCAAATTGAGTAACTTAAGTACTCATACTTTGATAAGAAAAAACAGTGGACCAAAATTAAAAAATTTATTATTTTTAGAAATTTAATAAAAATTTTTATGATTTTAATTAATTTATTTATATAAAATAAGATTTCTCTTTTTATTTGAAGCAATAAGAAGAAAGAGATTTTAACTTAAAGAATTTATCGTTAAGGTTTAAGAGCAATTACGGTAATATCGTCTCGTTGTTCTACTTTTTCTTGATGCTCTTTGACAAGGTTTTCCAAAATAGTTTTTTGTTGGCTCAAAGGTTTGTGTTGATTAGTAAGAATGAAATCAAAAAATTTATTCAAGCCAAATTTTTGCCGTTTTTCGTTAGGATTATCAATTAAGCCATCAGTAAGTAAATAAATAATATCTCCTTCTTGAATAGTAATTACTTGATTATCAAAGGTTAGGTTGGCTTCTGAAATACCTCCTATGTGTGTTCTGTTTCCTTTCAATACATTAATTTTTCCATCTTGTAAGATGTAGAGGTTGTTTTTCGCTCCTGCAAAAGTAAGTTGTAGGTCAAAACTCTCTGTAAGTTCCAAACGGCAAAGCCCAATATCCATACCATCAAGGTTTTGAGTTTCATCTTGGTTAAGAGCATTACGTACTCCTATATGCAATAAAGAAAGGATTTGAGCAGGATTGTTCACACGCTTTGCATTTACAATTTCATTGAGCAAAGCACTGCCAATCATGCTCATAAAAGCACCAGGCACCCCATGCCCTGTACAATCTACTACGGCAATAAAAGTAAAATCAACTTGACTAAACCAATAAAAATCTCCTGAAACAATATCTTTAGGTAAGTAGGTAATAAAATACTCTTCAAAATTATCTCTCAAAATCCGTTCAGGGGGTAGGATAGCCTGTTGCATTTTTTTAGCATACTGCAAGCTATCCGTAAGCTGCTTATGCACTTTCATAAATCGAATAGCATTTTCGTGCATAGCTTGTTGTGAAGCTTCTAAAGCTTCTAATTGCTTTCGGAGAGTTTGAATTTCTTGTAAACATTCTGTGTTTTTCCTTATTTTGTAATAACTTGCCGAAATATACTTTTGAGCCTCGCACCAAAAGTTCTGTATGATTTGTACGTGATTTTCTGTCCAAGATGATTCGGAAAAAATAACTATAAAAGTAGGAGAATATTCTATTTGGAGAATAGGTAACCAAAGACCGTGTAATGGAGCTTGGGTAAGCCAAGTAAAATCATAAGAAATTAGACTTTGTAGATTATTTTCATGAGCAGTACGTAGGTAAGTTACTAACTCATTTGGAAGACTACGAAGGTAAACCTTTTTTAGTGTTTCTTGAGTAGGTGTAATATTTTTCGTATACCATATAATTACAGAAAAACGACTTTCTTCCAAACTCAATACTACATATTGAGGCATTATATCTAAACTCTCTAATAATTTATCTAGTAAGTGCTTGCACCATTCAGCTAAATCTAATTGCTTATCTTCTAGCAAGTAATCTGTAAAATGCTCTATCAAACTATTCATCATAAAAAGAATTTAGCTAGCTTCTCCTCACTCAAAGGTTTACTAATAAAACCGTGTACAAAAGAATAATTCTCTACACGCTTCATATCTTTTTTTGCTATGGAGGATGTAAGTACATACAATAAGGTTTTAGCTTGCGGATATTGTGCCAATAATTTAGGATATATCTCTAAGAAATACCACGCATCTTTATCGCTTTCAGGAAATCGCAAATCTAGAAAAATCACATCAGGAAATAGCCCTTTGCGAAAACTATTTTCTAAAAAAGCAAGTCCCTCCTCTATACTTTGAAAAGAGGTAATATCTTGCGAAATACGCAATTTTTTGAGCATATTTTCGCAAATGATATTGTTGGTGCGGTCATCATCGATAATTACGATGGAAACGTTATCCTTTTTCATAGTAAAGTAAAATTTAAGTCATAGCAAATATATTTCAATTAACCGAAATACCAACTTCCTTATGAATTATGTGAATCCTAAAACCTCTACAAATTAGCCGATTCACTTTGAGAAAAACACAAAAACCATTTTTCTAATATAAAAGAAAAGAAATCTTAGCCTGCTCTAAGTTACTAAAACATTTAATGCAAAGAATAGTCAAATTATTTATTTTTGGTTATATTGCAAAAAAAACGTACTATACCGCAAAATTAAGGTCTATTTCTTTAATAATCTTCAAATATTGTTTCAATAATGGAAAATACCTATTACGAAAATATTTATGCCCAAACCCTAGATAATTGCACAGCGGCAGTAGTATCTTTCAACTATAAAGGCGACGTTTTGTTTTTTAGTCAATCGGCTGAGGTACTATGGGGCTATTCACAAGAAGAAGTATTGAATAAGCCTTTACAAAGTCTCATCCTTCCCGAATATCTAACTAATATCCAAAAATACTTTAATAATCAAGCCTTTACTAATACAGAACCATATATAGAAATTGTGCGAAAAGATGGTAAAAAAGTTCCTACATTGATTGCTACCAGCCAAGCCCTTGACGCTAACCAAAACATCGTATTTACTGCATTTTTCATTGATATTTCAAAGCAAAAGCAAAAAGAAAGAGATATAGAAAGTAACCTAACTCTCTTGAAACAAAAAAACCTCTCCTTAGAAAGGGAAATCGAACAAATGAAAGAGGAAAAACTCCTCTATGAAGGAGTATTAAATACTTCTATCGACGCAATTTTGGTTATTAACGAAGATGGAATTATTGAGAAAGTCAATACTCCCACAGAGCGTATATTTGGTTATAGCTTGCAAGAAATGCTTGGGCAAAATATAAGTATGCTCATGCCTGAACCCTATGCCTCAGAACATGATAACTATATAAAACAATACAAAATTACAGGTATAAAAAAAGTTATTGGAGTTGGACGTGAAGTAGAAGCCAAACGTAAGGATGGTTCCGTTTTCCCTGTGGAAATAGCTATTGGTGAAACTTACCTCAAATCAGGAAAACGTATTTTTACAGGATTTATCCGAAATATTAGCGAAAGGAAGTCACTAGAAAATACCATCCGGCAGCAACTAGAACAAGCAAAAGCTGTAGAAGAGGAGCTACGGCAAAATATGGAGGAATTACAAGCCACCCAAGAAGCACAAGCAAGACTTGGTGCAGCACTTAAAGCCTCACAAGCCGATATACAAGCTAAAATGAATGCTATCAATGCTTCTTACGGCTACATTGAATTGAGTGCCGAGGGTTATTTTCTGAGTGCTAATGATATATTCTTAAACGATTTAGAATATACTGCTGAAGAAGTGTATGGGAAACATCATAGCACTTTTATAGAACCTGCTTATGCCCAATCAGAGGAGTACAAAAAATTTTGGCAACAATTACGTGAAGGCAAAAATATTAGTAGCACATTTAAGCGATTGACCAAAAACAAAAAAGAAGTTTGGTTTGATGCTACTTACTCCCCTGTTAAGGACGAGCAGGGAAAAGTTGTGAAAGTGATTAAATTAGCTAAAAATGTTACCCGCTTTACTCAAGCCCTGAAAAAAAATAGTGAATTTCTTCTAGCCCTCAAAGAAGGCAACTTAAACATCGATTTTGATGCCACAGGTATTATTGTCGAAGGTGAACTCAAATCTATGATTGATACTAATATTGTTTTACGCAACACCCTGCAAAGCATTAGCGAGGATATAAAAAAGGTTATTCAATTGGCAGGAAAGGAAGGTATCTTATCTACGCGTTTGCAATCAACTGCTTATCAAGGTGTTTGGAAGGAAATTATTGAAGGAATCAATACTTTATTAGAAAATATTTCTACCCCTATTTTAGGAATTAGTGAAATCTTAAATAATGTTGCCGAAGGAGATTTAACACGTAAATTTACACAACCTACTCAAGGAGATATCTACAAAATAGCTACTGCCTTGAATCAAGCCATCGCTAATTTGCAAACCCTTATCCAACAAATACAAGTGGTAGCTAAAAGTGTTGCCAAAATAGCTAATGAAGTAGCTACCCAAACTAATAGCACTCGCCAAAGTACTAAAGAAGTAAGCCTTTCTATCCAACAAATGGCTGACGGAGCACAAGAGCAAGCTATTAGAATAGACGAATCCTCTCGCTTGGTAGAAGCTACACTCAAATCAGCACAAGAAATCAGTACCAAAGCTGCAGCTATTAACCTTTCAGCAGAAAAAGGACAAATTAATTGCCAAAATGGGCTTACCATTGTAGAAAGTGTATCGCAAAATATGAATGATATTTCTAATTCCGCACAAATCTCTGCCCAAGCAATTGAAGTACTTATTAACCGCTCAGAGGAAATATCACGCATTTTGAATGTAATTACTGATATTGCCTCACAAACTAATCTTTTAGCCCTTAACGCTGCTATTGAAGCGGCTCGCGCAGGCGATGCAGGACGAGGCTTTGCTGTAGTAGCTGAGGAGATTCGTAAACTTGCTGAGGGTTCGCGTAAATCTACCGTAGAAATTGATAAACTAATTAAGAGCATTCAGAAAGACGTAAGTAGTACAAGCAAAGCGATAGAAAAAGTACAAGAGAATGTAACTATTGGTAACGCTGCCACTAAAAAAGCCGTGAAAATCTTAAATGATATTAACAATAGCAGTACCGAAACCTTACAACTTTCCAAAAGCATAGCCGATGCTTCAGTAAGCCAAAAAGAAGCTATTGGAGCAGTAGTGAAAAATATTGAAAAAATCGTGGTGGTTTCTGAAGAAACTGCCAGCGGCTCACAAGAAATTGCCAGCTCAGCACGTGCTATTGACCAAGCCATCTCCGATATTTCACAAGGTACTGAACGTTTAGCCAAAATTGCAGAAACCTTACAAAGCCAAGTAGCTAAATTTAAGTTAAGTGAGCAGTAAAAAGCCTCAATAACGCAACCACAAGGATAAGTATTTACACTCAGTAAAATAAAACCTAACCTAAAGTAAAAAGCCTTTGCCATACAAGCAAAGGCTTTTTATATAAAAACATGGTATAGTAGGTTTTATTTTATTATAGTTTTGTAAAGGTATATCTATATGTTACAAAATTTACCTCTATTTTGTAAGCACCACCTACGGCAGGTGTAGGAATAGGGTTGGCATCAGCGCGAATTATACTACCTGTTAAATTACCTGGGTCAGCAGTACCTACACTAAATTGTGGATTCCATTGACCGAATACAGGTAAAAACTTAATTTGAGAATTAGGAGTAATATTGATAGAGGCTAATTCAAATATACCGTTACCTTTATTAGTAAATCTTTGAGCGGCAGGTGGCGAGTTCGTCCAGCCACTTGGTACGCCTGCCCCTGTAACGTACAAATCATTAGGCACAAAATCACTGATGAAACCTATGGCACTGGCATTAATGATATTTACTTGCTTATTATCTGTCATTGTAAGCACAAAGATATTAGGATTTGGTGGCTCAGAGGTAACTGCTTTATTTGTAAATAC
>JANWVW010000001.1 GCA_025056095.1 Bacteroidia bacterium | reverse complement strand
TTTGCAGGGGCTTTTTGCGTGAGGCATGCGGAGGGCGTGCGTTAGCACGGTGCGAAGCGCAGCGAAGCACCGAAGCGCTAGCGTAGCCCGTAGCACGCCGACCCGAGCGTTAGCGAGGGGCACGCCCAAAATGAGAATAAAAATTTAACTGTTAAATGCTTACTTAACCCCACTATCTTGAGTATGATTATTTTTAAGCAAAATCAAAAATTTTATTTACTTTTTCGTAAATTTGGATATTAAACCCTGTTATGAAATACCGCTGTCATTTCATCATCTTTATCTTAATTATGAAATTATTTCCTCTTTTCAGTCAAAATGACTATGAAAAACTATGGAACTCCGTAGAAAAGTTTGAAAGTAAAGGTCTGCCTAAATCTGCCTTAGATACCGTAAAAATTATTCTTGAAAAAGCTAAAAAAGAACAACATACAGGTCAGTACCTCAAAGCCTTGATACATGTAGTTAAGTTTAATGCACAAGTGGAAGAAGAAGGCTTAATCAACGGTATTACTTTGTTTGAAAAAGAAACAGAAAAAGCGGAATTTCCTGCTAAACCCATCCTACAGAGCATATTAGCTGATTTTTATTGGCAATACTACCAAAATAATCGGCATTTATTCTACAATCGTACGCCTGTTCAAGGTCAAAAAGATAACGACATTCGTACATGGGACTTACAAACGCTTCAAAATAAAATTACAGAACTATACCTTGCATCCCTACAAAACAAAGAAAAACTTAAAACTGTATTTGTCAAGGACTTCCCTGAAATTATCCACCATTACAAAGAAAATGATATCTACGCCCCTACCTTGTTTGATTTTTTAACCCAAAGAGCTTTATCCTATTTCACAAACGAAGAGCGTGCTATCACCGAACCCACTTACGCATTTGAAGTTACTGACCTTTCTGCACTATCTACTCCTAAAACTTTTATTCAAACTCAATTCAGCACTCCTGATAAAGAAAGCCTTAGATATCAATCATTGCTGCTATATCAAGAAATGATTGCTTTTCATATTCAAGACAAAGACCCTTCTGCTTTTATAGAGTGGAATTTACGCCGTTTATCGTATGCTTATCGCATCACATTTAACGAAAATAAAGATGAAACTTATTTACAAACTTTACAGCAGCTTAGCGAAGAGTTTGCCGCACATCCCGAAGCTGCACAAATTCAATATCAAATAGGAATGCACTTACAAACGCACGGTAAAACTAAAAATGGACTTAATCCCGAACAGCAAGCCGCAGCTATCTATGAAAAGGTCATACAAAAATATCCTTCTACTTGTAGAGGCGTAAAAAATTGTGCCGCTGCGCTGAACGCTTTACAACAACCTGAGATGATTATACAAGTAGAGCATCAAGTAGCTCCTAATAGCCCGTTCAAAATTTATCTTGCTGCTAAAAACCTTGCTCAAACCTATATTCGCATAGTTTCTTTATCTACTAATCCTTTCAGTGCAAAAAACCCTGATGAAGAAAATGTGTATGAAACCGAAAAAATAATTAAGTTTTTGCTCAAACAAACTCCTGTTCAGTCTTTTACCTTGAACATTCCTTTTGCAAACCAAAAAGATTACCAAATACATTCTACCGAAGTTAAAATTCCTGCTTTGCAGTTGGGGCGCTACGCAATCTTAGTTAGTGCAGAAAAAGATTTTTCTTTAAGTAAAAATTGTATTAAATATGCCATTTTTTGGGTAACTAACCTTTCTATCGTTACACAGAGCATATCAAAAGCTAGAAAAGCCGAGAATCTTATACGGGTATTACACGCACAAACAGGCAAACCTATTCCGCAAGCTACTGTACAAGTGTTTTACAAGGACTATAACTACCAAACTCGACGCTATGAATTTGTTAAGTATAAGACCTTGACTACTAATTCGGAAGGAATAGCTGCTATAGAAGGGATGGAAAACTTTTATCATGCTGTTTCACTATTTGTAACCTACCAAAATGATGCTTATTTTTCAGACAAAGCTTTGTATTTAGCCATTGGTAAAGGGGATAAATTAGCCCGTAACCAAACTTTTTTCTTTACAGACCGTGTCCTTTATCGCCCTGGGCAAACTATTTACTTTAAGGCACTGTGCTTACATCAACCTGCGAATAGTGAAATATATCAAATTCGGCAAAATGAATCTGTAACGGTATATTTTTATGATGTTAATCATCAATTGGTCAGCAAATTAGACCTTCGCACGAACGAATATGGTACAGTTCACGGTGCTTTTACTGCACCTATGGGCGTACTGAATGGAAACATGTACATTACAGATGGAAATGGAGAACGGTATTTTTCAGTAGAAGAATACAAACGACCTAAATTTGAGGTCTACACTTTACCTATTACAAGTAGCTACCGTTTAGGCGATAAAATTACTGTGGTTGCCGAAGCTAAATCGTATGCAGGAGCTGCCGTTACTAATGCCAAAGTACAGTATCGTGTAGTACGGCAAGCCCGTTATCCACGTTGGTGCTGGTGGTGGGGTGAATATCCAGACCTAACTAAAACCAAAAAAGAAATTGCACACGGAATTACTCAAACTAATGAAAAAGGTCAAGCAGAAATAACTTTTGAAGCTATTCCCGATAAATCCATAGATAAACAATTTAACCCCATTTTTACCTATACAGTTTACGTAGACGTTACAGACCTTAATGGTGAAACCCGCAGCACACAAGTCAATATCAAAGCAGGCTATACAGCCATTACTCTATCTACTGATATTCCCGACATTATAGACCGAGATAAACTTGAACCTATCCATATTTTTACTGAAAACCTTAACGGACAGCATCATAATACACTTATTAAATACGCTTTTGTACCTTTACCTAAAAAAGAAAAACTCTTTCGCAAACGGTTATGGCAAACTCCCACAGACTTTTTGCTTACTAAACAAGAATTTTACTCTACCTTTCCGTACGACCCCTATCAAAATGAACATCAATATCGTTTAGATGAAATTAAACTTCCCGAAAATGCCATTACTGTTGAAAATAAACTTAATCAAACCGTGTCCATACCTGCTCACTTGCCGAGTGGCAATTACGCGCTTATTGTAGAAGCCCAAGATAAATATGGCACAGCTATACGTTATGAAAAAGAATTTATCCTTTATAGCCCAAAAGAAACACAAGCCGTTCAGCAAGAAATATTTTACTGTATTCCTGTTTACACTCAAAAGGTGCAACCAAACGAAAAAGCTAAAATTCTAATAGGTTCTGCACTAACGGATGCCCTTGTCCAAGTTCAAGTAGAACACCGTGAGTCTATTGTATCACAGCAACTTATTACGCTTAATCAATCTCAACACTTACTTGAGATACCCATTACCGAAGAAATGCGCGGCGGGATAGTGGTACATGTTTCAATGATTCACCAATATCGTTTTTACTATCAAAAAATTCTTATTTCTGTACCTTGGGACAATAAAGAACTTACCCTCAAATGGAGCACTTTTCGCAACAAGCTACAACCTGGACAAAAAGAAGAGTGGAAACTAACCGTTTCAGGTAAAAACGCAGAAAAAGTAATGGCAGAATTACTTGCCAACCTTTACGATGCTTCTTTAGACCTATTCAAACCAAATGATTGGAACTTATCTTTATACCCAAATTATGATAGCCATTACGGGATTCATGAGTATGGTTTGGGACTATCTCACATAGGTACATTCCAAGAGCATTGGTACCAGTACGTATATGGCTATTCTCTCAGTGATGACCAAATTAACTACTATGGTTTATACTTTTACCAAACATATAGAGATCTATACCTCAAAAGAGGAAGTAAAAAAGGGAAAATGTCCGAACCTGCTTACTCTATAACTTTTAATTCACCTAAGCGCAACGGTGCTCCAAATGAAACAGATGTGGGCAGTAAGTTAGATGATAATGAAAAAATTCCTGTTAATGGTAATAATGAAGTTGAAAAAGCTCCCTCAAAAGACAAAGACCAAGATCTGGAAAATAAAAAACAGACAGAATTGAAAATACGCACTAATTTTAATGAAACAGCATTTTTTTATCCCCAAGTCCAAACGAACGAGAAAGGGGAGTTTGTGCTTAGCTTTACTATCCCCGAAGCATTGACTAAGTGGAAATTTATGGCACTAGCCCATACCCAAGACCTTAAAGTAGGCTTTTTGTACGATGAAGTCATTACACAGAAAGAACTGATGGTTCAACCTAACGCACCTCGCTTTTTCAGAGAAACAGATATAATAGAGTATCCCGTCAAAATTACAAACTTATCCACTAAAACACTCACAGGTAAGGTAAAAATTGCCCTTTTTGACGCCCTAACACTCAAACCTATTGAATCGCTCTGCCAAATTTCTAATGTAGAACAAGACTTTACCATAGCCCCAGGACAAAATAAAGGTATTTCTTGGCGAATGGTTATTCCTGTCGGTACATCTGCTATTACGCATCGAGTAGTAGCCCTTACTAATGAATTTTCTGATGGCGAGGAAGCTACTGCGCCTGTGGTTACAGATAGAATTTTAGTTACAGAAAGTCTACCTCTACCTATTCGGGGCAAAGAAAAAAAGAAATTCACTTTTGATAAGCTCATTACTCAAAATGCAGGTTCTACAACGATTAGAAATCATAAACTAACTCTGGAATTTACTTCTAATCCCGCGTGGTACGCTGTGCAGGCACTACCTTATTTGATGGAATTCCCACACGAATGCACTGAACAAATATTTAGCCGTTTTTATGCGAATAGCATTGCTGCGCATATTGCTAATTCACATCCTAAAATCAAAGCGGTATTTGACCGTTGGGCAAATGAACCTGATAGTAAAGCTTTACTGTCTAATTTAGAAAAAAATCAAGAACTTAAATATGCACTTTTAGAGGAAACCCCTTGGGTTTTAGAGGGAAAGGACGAAACAGAACGCAAAAAACGAATTGCGCTTCTTTTTGACCTCAATCGCATGAACTATGAGCTTAGCAAAGCACTCAAAACCCTAGCAGAACGGCAAACGCCAAACGGAGGTTTTGCATGGTTTCCAGGTATGCCTGACAATCCTTGGATAACGCAGCACATTCTTGCAGGAATCGGACATTTGAACGTATTGGGCATAAACGTAGAAAAATACGGACAACTACAAACTATTATTCAAAAAGCCGTTCCTTACATGGATGCCCGCATGCATGAACATTATCAAAATATTAAAAAATATGCTACGAACCTCAATGATAACCACCTAAGCTACTATGCTATACACTACTTATACACAAGGAGTTATTTCACCGAATATAAGTTGGACAACCATTATGAAGAAGCTTTCAAGTATTTTGTTAAGCAAGTAGAAAAGTATTGGACAAGTTGCAACATCATGCTCAAAGGTATGATAGCTTTAGGTATGCACCGTTTTGCTCATAACAACACAAAAGCATATTTACCGCAAACTAATCCCAAATTCGCTTTGGATATTATGAAGTCCATTAAAGAACATGCTATTTATCACGAAGAGATGGGAATGTATTTCAAAGAGAACACGGGAGGTTACTATTGGTATCAAGCGCCTATTGAAACGCAAGCCCTTATGATTGAGTGTTTTGATGAAATTACGAATGACCAAAAATCAGTAGAAGAGCTTAAAGTATGGTTATTGAAACACAAACAGACTAATGATTGGAAAACAACCAAAGCTACTGTGGAAGCATGTTATGCTTTGCTGCGCAGGGGCGTTAATCAGCTTTTGAGTGATGAGCTTGTAGAAATTACTTTGGGTAGTCTTACCATAGTACCTGAAAAAGCAGAAGCAGGTACAGGTTATTTCAAGACTGTGTGGCAGGCAAGTGATATTAAATCAGACATGGGCAACATCACAGTGCATAAAAAAGATGAGGGAGTAGCTTGGGGCGCGGTATATTGGCAATATTTTGAGCAAATGGATAAGGTTACACCGCATGAAACTCCTCTTAAACTTAAAAAGCAGATATTCATTGAACGGAATACGGACAGAGGTAAAGTATTGGAACCCATTACCGAAAATACACCTATTCAAGTAGGGGATATAGTCAAAGTAAGGATAGAGTTAAGGGTAGACAGGGACATGGAGTACATACATCTCAAAGATATGCGTGCCGCAGGATTTGAACCGATGAATGTACTTTCGCAGTACAAGTATCAAGGGGGTTTGGGCTACTATGAAAGTACCCGGGACATAGCCACACACTTTTTTATGGATTATTTACGTAAAGGTACGTACGTGTTTGAATATCCTTTGCGAGCTGCACATAGGGGCGTATTTCAGAATGGAATAGCTACCATACAATGCATGTATGCCCCTGAATTTAACAGTCATTCTGAAGGTATAAAAGTAGAGATTAAGTAAGTTAATTTTTTGGGCGTGTCCTTGTGGGCGTTTCGCTGTGCTCATGCCCACAAGGTCGGCGTGCTGCGGGCTACGTGCGGAATGCCCTGACCCTTGCGTCAGCAAGGGGCACGCCCAAAAAAATAGCCTACAAAAAACACTTTGGTTGTGGTTTAGAATGTATGATAGTGTTTTAAGGAGTTAATGAATGAATTTTTAGTTTTGTAGTATAAGTGAAAGTAACTTGTCCTCATTGCTTAGTAAAAAACGGTTACAAAAAATGAAGCACAAAATTTTTTGTGTAAAAACTGTGGCAAACAATTTTCAGAATGATTACAAGTATAAGGATGCTAATACCATAGCTAAAAAGTAGATAATCAAGATACTTTGGGGTAAGAGATACAGAGTAGGTCAGTCATGGTACAGTGTTGTGTACGCTTATTGAGCAGTCAAAAAAGGTCTTGATTAGACCAAAATTATGGTCTTACGTAGGCAAGAAACGCTGTAAGCGATGGATATTGTATGCGTATATGAGGTACTAGCTTACGTGATAGAAAAGAGAAATGAGGATACGGTTATAGGGTGTGAGCAACTGAAAGATATGCAGATAGATGAGTTTTGCATGGATAATTTGAAAGCGTTTGTAAAGGTATTTAGCGAGGAAAGAAAGGAGAATCATCGGGTTGGCAAACATTACGCTAAAAAAATTGAGGGCGTAAATACTTGCTTACAGGTTAGAAACAAGCGTTTAGCTTGAAGGATTACTTGTTTTTCTAAAAAAGGCAGGTATCATGAGGACCTCTATCCAAAATTATGTTGTTCCACTAAACACGGCCTTTTTACTCTGATTATTTTGCATATTTGCACTTTGTAAAGTGTGAGTAGCGTTATATGCATCTAGATCTTTACAAAAATCGTCGGCTTCCATAAACAGCCCAATGATAACAATTTCGTTTATTATCATAAGAGTAGTTTTATTGCTCTTTTTTATTTATCCAAATCTTATCTGATTTTATTGCTATTTATACCCCAAAAACTTTTTTTACAATCCAGAACTCACGTTAAAAAAGAGAAAACAAAATGTAATATTTTGTTGTGCGTTTTTCCAACTTTAAAAATTATTCTTAAATTTGACCCGCAACTACAGATTACAGATAATTCATAATTATATGAAGCCTGCTCTATTTGAACTTATTAGTTATCAGCTACTTTGTGCTTGTGTCGTTATTATTTTATCTTGTGATAAAGGTAATTTTTTATTAGCACAGGAAAGTTTCACACAGCCTAGAGATTGGGTGATTATACGTCACTCTACGGATATAGAATGTCTCAATCCTATCATAAACATAAGCCCCAAGAATCAGCACATCAACCAATTCGTATTCCAAAGCTTGAATGGGGTTAATCCGAAAACATTAGAGGTTATTCCCTTTTTAGCTTCCTTACCTATTCGTAGTGAAGATGGTAAAAGCCAGATCTTTGAAATTAGGAATGATGCAGTATGGGGCGATGGTACACCTATTACTGCGGAGGATGTTGAATTTACTATAAAAGTAATTAAAAATCCTAAGGTTAAGTCATCAAGATTGCGATATTTTTATCGTGGTGTTTTGGATATCAAAGCGGATAAGAATAATAACAAGAAATTTGAGGTGAAATACGATCAACCTAATCAAAGTATTGCAATGCTCAAGATACTACCAAAGCATCTTTTTGATCCAGAAGGTTTAATGGATAAATTTTCTATATCTGAACTAAATAGAGATACTGTAGAGTTAGCGGAAAATCCTAAAATTAATAAGTTTGCAGAACAATTTAATAGTGAGGAGTTTAGTAAAAAAGTTTTGTTTAATAAAGCTTGCTCATCAGGGGCTTATTACTTTGCTTCTTGTAATCCATCAGAGGAATTAGTACTACAGCGTAAGGAAGTGTGGTGGGGAGATAATTATTATAGCGAACCTGGCGAACTATTTGTGGCTAATCAGAAAAGGATTGTATATAAGGTAGTAAAAGACTTAAAACTAACCATAAACATGCTTACACTTGAATACCTCGATGTCGTATATGACTTACCTGCCAAAGAATTTGCAGAAATGGCAAAGTCAAATAGTTCGTATTTCAATTACAAGCTCTGTACTTCTAACACTTTGGAATATCTATTTATTGGGATTAACACTAAAAGAAACAACTTGCTTTCTAACAGCGAATTCAGAAAAGCACTGTGTTTAGCTGTAGATGTAGATTATTTTCTGAGTAAAGTTGCTCGCGAGTATGGTAGAAGATTGACTTGTCCAGGAATACCTGAAAAGAAAATTGGCTACAATGATAAAATACCTCTCATAGAACCTAACCCTGAGCAAGCTATATCTATTGTATCAAAATTAGGATATAATCAACAAGATGAGGATGGATTTAGGTATAAGATAGAAGGCAGCCAAAAAAGATACATTGAGTTAGAGTTAAGTATTGTAGAAGGTAATCACGATTATCGTAAAATTGCCCACTATCTGTCTGAGGCTTTTAAGCAAATAGGTGTTAAGCTGAATGTTGCGGAACGCAGTATTCCTGAACAAACAGAAAAATTGAACAAAAGAGACTTTGACTTATATTTAGGTAAGGTAACCGAAGGTATAGGTATAACTAACCCTTATACTTCTTGGCATACAAAAAGTCCTGCAAACTATACAGGTTTTGGCAATGCCACTTCAGATGATTTAATAGAAAACATATTAAAAGAAAAGGATGCTGCTCGTAAAAAAAATTTATATGACCAGCTACAAGAAATGATTATGGCAGAAAGTCCTTTAATTCTGCTTTGGTCGCCCCAATCTAAAATTGCAATTAACAATCGCTTTCAAAATGTAAATACTTATCCTGTATCAGCCTATTTTGCAGGATTTAATCCTGCGGCTTTCTACACACCTACGGAATTGGTTAGATATAAATGAAGTATTGGCTTATGAAAAGATTTGTACTAAAATATTTGTTATTATTAGGTCTAACTGCATGTGCCCAATCTGACGAGCAGTTTTTCGATATGAGTATAGAAGAGCTGCTCAACACAACTATAGAAGTAACTAACAAACAAAAAACTAAGATTTTAGAAGCACCTGCTATTGTGTCTTTTATTACTCAAGAAGAAATAAAATACTCAGGCGCAAGAGACTTATTGGATGTTCTCCACATGATTCCAGGTATACAGTTTGGGCATGATGTAGAAAATGTTGTAGGAATAAGCATGAGAGGCTTTTGGGGACATGAAGGCAAAGTACTTATTTTATGGGATGGCATTGAACTAAATGAGAATTTGTTCGCTACTACTCAATTTGGTAACCACTACGATATACAAGCCATTAAACGTATAGAAATTATAAGAGGACCAGGTTCAGCTTTATATGGTGGATATGCAGGATTATGTGTGATTAACATCATTACAAAAGATGGAAATGATGGTAACTTAGTTACCGTTTCTAATACAACAGGTACCTTTTACGATCGACTTAGTCGTATAAATGGTAACCTGAACATTACAAAAAAATGGGAAAATGGATTAAATATAGGTCTACATGGTTTGTATGGGAGAAGTGTTCGGAGCAATGAGAACTTTACCGACTTTTATGGCAAAACTTTTGATATGGGCGAAGGTAATAACAGTACGATTGTACCCACAATGCTTTCGGCTAAATTGGAATACAAAAACTTTCTACTCTCTTCACAATTTGATAACTACATTATATATGACCGAGTGATATTTGGAAGTAATTCTGATGAACCACAAACTGTAAGATTTCATAGCTTTAATGCTAGAGCTTCTTACAAGCTTAAACTCAATGATAAACTAGAATGCTTGCCCTCATTAACCATAAAAAGAAATATTCCATGGCAAAAACCTAAACTTCCTGCAGTTATTCCGTTTCACTACGATAAAACTGCATACAGAACCAACCCAAATATACTGTTTAACTACAACGTAACTGAGAAAATAAACCTCCAGTGGGGATTTGACAGTTATCAAGATTATTGTCTAGTAAATAAACATTCTACTCCAGACGAACTATTTAAAGATAGTACGTACAGTGCTTTTTATTACAATCTTGCAGGTTTCGCACAAGCAACAGTACATACTAAATGGGCTAACTTTACTGTGGGACTTCGTTACGACAAGCACAATGCCTTTGCAGGGGCTATAAGTCCAAGATTAGTTGTCACTCGAACCTTCTTTGATAAACTTACTCTTAAAATGATGGCAAGTGGTGCATTTCGCTCACCCGTTATTGAAAATATTCGCCTAGCTGAAATGAATAAAAATACTATTAAACCTGAAAGAATTTATACTTTTGAAGCAGGTACTACCTACAAATTTGATAAAAATTTTTATGTAAGTTTGAATGTTTTTAATGTAAGACTATTGGACCCTATTGTCTATACATCAGATACTGTTGCAGAATACTACTATAACTTTGATGAAGCAGACAATATAGGTGCAGAGTTAGAAACCATATTTAAACGGCAATGGGGTAGTGTTACTTTCAGTTATTCCTACTATCGCAATGTACAAAATAAAGTGCCTTTGTTTGAAGTACCGCAACGTAAAGGCTATTTACTAGGAAATGCTCAACACAAAATATGTACAGAACTTAATCTTCATCCTACTAAGTCATTTAACGTCAATATCAATCAGGTATTTCTTAGTCAAAGGTATGGATATGTCGGGATAGATAGTGTAGGGGAATACAAACCTGTATTCTTAACTAATTTGTATGTCAGTTACCAAAATCCTGTTCAAATACAAGGTTTAGAAGTAGGTATAGGTATATACAATATATTCAATGAAAACTTTCGCTTAATTCAACCCTATAACGGCGGAGTAAATGCACTGCCTGCTTTGAATAGAGAATTTTTAATCCGAATTATCTATAAGTTCAAGATTTAAAACAAATCTTGTTTTATAGCAAAATCAAGTCAAGGTTTAATTTTTATTGTATTTTTGCCCTGTATGTCCAAGCCTGTTATTATTTGCGTAGATGACGAGAAAGTTGTACTAGATAGCTTATCCAAAGAACTAGAGTTTGCAATGGGAGATGAATTCGTTATTGAACCCGCTGAAAGTGGAGAAGAAGCACTCGAACTAGTTCAAGATCTACTTTCGCAGAATAGAGATATTCCTGCATTTATATCCGACCAGCTTATGCCAGGCATGAAAGGTGATGAGTTATTGAAAGAAGTACATCGGATTATACCTAATACCCGCAAAATTCTACTTACAGGTCAAGCTACTATGAATTCTGTAGTTAATGCCATTAACCAGGCTAACTTATACCGATATATTGCTAAACCTTGGGATACCACAGACCTTAAATTGACTGTACAAGAAGCTGTTAAAAGCTACTTTTTAGACTCAAAATTAAGCAAACATGTTGCGATTTTAGAACGTATCAACAAAACCACTACGCAGTTAGCTCAAGAAGTTAGAGTTTCAAGGTTAGTTCAAGCACTAATCAATGAAATTATTACCTACTTAGACTTAGATAAAGTAAGTATTGTATTTCCTGCTCACCAAAGTCATCTGAATAAACACATTTCTATACAAAATGGGCAGCATCTTTACTTGGAAGATACTCAATTACCTTATGAGATTATCACACAATCCTACAAAGAAAAAAAAGTTATTGTAGAAAATAACGCAGTTTATAAACCAGACTACAAAAATCAAAGTTACATACAGAGTAACAGAGTGGCTTCTTTGGTTATTCATCCCATGGTATATAAAAACGAAACTATTGCTACCATATATGCAGAAAAAACCAAAAAATCTGATTATTTTACAAATGAACACCTTACTTATCTCAAGCTACTTTTAGACCAAGCTGCTACAATGTTAGATAATGCTTTTTTGTACGAAGGCTTAGAGCAAGTTATCGCAGAGCGTACCCAAGTAATAGAACAGCAAAACAAAGATATTCAAGACAGTATTCGATATGCAAGGCGAATACAGTTTGCTGTGATGCCTAGCGTTGTAGATATTCAAAAGTTTATCCCTAATTCTTTTATATTTTTCTCTCCCAAAGACATTGTAAGTGGGGACTTTTATTGGGCTTTGCCAGCTGAAGAGTACTTTTTTATTGCTGCGGGAGATTGTACAGGGCATGGAGTTCCAGGTGCCTTCATGTCTTTAATTGGAAGCATGTTATTGCATAATATTGTCAGTGAGTACAGAATTTACGACACAGGTAAAATTCTTACCGAACTTCACAACGCTATCCGAAAAACTTTGCAAAGTAATCCCACAGATGAATATGGACTTATTCAAGATGGAATGGATATATCTCTATGCAGGATAAACCTTAAAACTAAGCATATACAATTTTCAGGGGCTAACCATATTCTATATATCTTTCAAAATGGACAGATGTATGAGCATAAAACGGATAAAATGCCGATTGGCGGACAACACGAATATACCTTTACTACTTATGAAATCCAATTTAATTCTAACGATATTCTATACATGTTCACGGATGGAATTACCGATCAATTTGGAGGTGAAGAAGGTAAAAAATTCTCTCGTAAGCAATTAGCAAGCTTATTAGAGAGTATTCATACTTTACCTGCACAACAGCAATTAGAACGTATTCAGAAACATATTTTAGAATGGCGAAAAGATATTCCACAAACTGACGATATGTTAGTTATAGGTATTTCATTGTAGTAGCTATGTTGTCCTTATTTGAATATGATACCTTAATTTTGTTGCCTGACAAAAGACCTGTAACATGCCAATTATCTTCTTTTAAGTATCCTTTGTACAATCCTAAGGCAAGTTTAGTATTCTTGTTGTCTTATAAGAACGTGATTCCTGATTGGCTTCCTGCGGCACACAAAGAGCTTTTTGAGGTCATAATTCAGAATGGATTTAAGTACTCTCTTGACCAGGTAGCAGTGTTCAACGCGCAAGAAATTATTCAGAATCCAGAAATTACCTTTTTTCATCCTCCTACTTTTGTTTTTTATGCCGATAATCAAATTCCAGATACTATACAAACATGGCTAAAAAAACAAGGGATATCTGCTGAAAAAGTAAGATGCATACCTTCTTTGGCACAAATGATAGACAATGTAGCCTTCAAAAGGCAAGCTTGGAAAACAATACAAGAATATCTTAAACAAACAAGCTGATTTTTGTCAATCAAGTATGGGTAAAAGATATATTTTGATATTTTGATTCTTTGTTTTATTTTTGCGGGGCAAAGGTTCGGGATGTGGCGCAGCCCGGTAGCGCACTTGCTTGGGGTGCAAGAGGTCGCGGGTTCAAATCCCGCCATCCCGACGAAACCTAATAGTCTTAATGGGCGGCTAAGCCTACCTAACAAAAACCTGCTTTTATGCTGCTATTGTACCAGGTTTGAAAGAAGTTTTTTTTATTTTTTATTTTGGGCGTGCCCCTTGCTGACGCAAGGGTCGGGGCATTCCGCACTACGCTAACGCTTCGGTACTTCGCTACGCTTCGTACTGCCTATCGGCATGCTCCATGCCCCTCACGCAGATGACCTGTGCAATCACATCTTTACCTTGTTTAAGCTTGAAGTACAAGTACTTACAAACTAAAACCTTGCATAACGCACAGAGAAATGATGGTTTCAGAGATTCCCTGCGTGAGGCATGCGAAGGGCGTGCGTCAGCACGGTGCGCAGCGAAGCGCAGCACCGAAGCGTTAGCGAAGCCCGAAGCACGCCGACCTTGTGGGCATGAGCGCAGCGAAACGCCCACAAGGGCACGCCCAAAAAATTAAAATTCAACTTCTGCCTAAATAACTTTGGGTAAAACATGGTTTTACTCTCAAAGGACTACAATTCTACTACATCACAGTATTAACAAACTTTTATGTATAGATAAAGTAAGATAGTTGTAGTTGGTACGTTGTAAGGTTTTTAAAAGTTGTATAACTTTGCATGCAAAATTTCGTATAATTGCTTTTGTTAAATATGAAAAACAGTGTAAAACTCATCATACTGGGTATTGTCAGCTTATTGGTAGTAGGTTTTCTTTTCAACGGTTGCAGCAAGTATAATGCGTTGGTAGAGCAAGATGAAAAAATGAATACAGAAAAAGCTAATGTAAAAACTGCATGGTCAAAAGTAGAAAACCAGTATCAGCGAAGAGCAGACTTGATTCCGAATTTAGTAGAAACAGTAAAGGGTTATACCAAATATGAAAAAGAAATTATCACTAACATTGAAGCCGCTCGAAGCGGTATTTTGAGCATTAAAAAAGCCGATCCTGAAGATCCAAACTCGGTTAGAGAATATGTAGAAAAGCAAAACCGTTACAATATAGGCACTTGGTTAATGCCCATAGTAGCCCAATATCCTGAACTTAAAGCTAACCAGCAGTTTATGAATCTACAAACTCAATTAGAAGGTACAGAAAACCGAATTACAGTAGCCCGAAATGACTATATTAACCAAGTAAATAGATACAATGAAGCAGTACAAAAGTACAACACTTATATTCGTAAGTTTCCTAATAACATTTACGCAGCTATTTTTGGTTTTCATCGTAAAGAGGTAATGGAAAATCCCTTTAAGGCAAAAGAAGGTTCAGATGTAGCACCTACGATTAAGTTTTAGTATGTATTCAGTCAAACTTGTGCTTATAGGTAGTTTGTGGGGGTTGGTTGTGCTTTGCTCTTGTGCATCCAAAGTAGAGTACTCGGATACATTCAAGAAAATTATAACTTCAGAGCACGGCATTTTTAGAGGAATTGATTTTGACACTCCCATTGGCAACGTAAAAAAGATAGAATCTATTAAGCCCGAAATAGACGACGTGCTGGGGCTAAGGTATCAAATTCAGTTAAATGAAAATGAAACGCTTTTCATAGAGTATGATAAACAAGAGGAAAAAGTAAAAAATATCCGAGCTAAAATAGTACTGCGGAATTATACAAATACAGAAAATTTGTATAATGAACTTGTTGGATACTATACACACAAATATGGCAATCCTAAGGGTAAAGATAAAGAAAGGTATTGGGAGGTAGAGAGCGCTAGAGGTAAGTATTATATAGACTTAACTTGGGCTGAAAGAGAAAATACTTTATATTTAGATATTCGTAAATAAAAAATTCACGGAACAAAATTTGCTTATAAGTATGAAAAATGATTATATGAGATTATTGATATTTGGGTTAATTTGGTTGGTAGGCTTTTATAATCTGCAAGCCCAAACTACGGCTCAAAAATCACCTGTATTATATGATAAAGGAGAGGGTTCACTACGAAATGAGTACTTCATGCCTACGTCAGGTACTATCATGTTCTATGATGTAATAACCAAAGCTCTAGTAGCCACAGCAGAAGCTAAACAAGATGGAACATTTACTGTAAAATTACCAAGAAATAGACGCCTATATTTTGAAATAAAGTCAGGTGGTAGAGTATACAAGTTTGATGGTGAAGACTATGAATTATATACCTCTTCTGACAGTGATCCCTTACAGTTGCTACGTTTAGACTTTGTACTTAACCCAAGATACTTGAAAGAAAGCAGTTCTGAAAATAATAATTCAAAAGACCATATCGTATTAAAAAGAGTACATTTTGATCCTGGGTCTGCCAATTTACGCCCCGAGTCTTACGACGACCTAGACGCTGTGGTAGAACTTTTGAGAAAAAATCCTGATTTACGAATTGAAATTCAAGGACATACAGATAATCAAGGAAGTAGCCAAAAAAATATGCAGCTCTCTCAAGAAAGAGCAATCGCTGTTAAAAACTATCTTGTTAAAAAAGGTATACATCCCAGCCGAATTGAAGCTGTGGGGTACGGGGATACACAACCTATTGCCCCTAATGACACTGAAGAAAATAGACAGAAAAATAGAAGAATTGAATACAGAATTCTTAATTAAGACTGACGCTGCTGTGCACAAAATTATATTTTGCTGTCATATAATAATTTTTCTTTGTACAAGCTCACTTTTTGCACAACCTGATATAATCTTCAAAGATACGCTCATTATACATCCTTTTAAGGTAGGGCTTTCTGCTTCGGGATTCACTTACCATGGGGATTTAAACAAAACTTGGGAAAAATTCAACTTGGGTTTTGGTTTCAACCTACAATTTGAAAAGAGAAAAAAAATAATGCCTCAAATTAACCTTAACTCAGGCACAATCACAGGGCAAAACATGCATTTTAATCCTCTTAAAGATAAATACAACCGTTTTGTTAAGACCTCTTTTACAAGTGTAGATATTCGGTTTTTATATCGTTTTACGCCTCGTAAAAAAGGAACAGCGTATTTTGGTATAGGTTCAGGTATCCTGTTTTTCAACCCTAAGGATATGAATGGAAATTCTCTTTCAGAAGACAGAACCTCTCGTGCTGAAAATGAAACATATTCAAACGTAACATTTGTACTTCCTACTCTCATAGGCTATCGCTACTACCTTAATCCTTACACTAGCTTGAATGTTGAAGCAATCAGCTTCAATCCGCAAACGCGGTACTTGGATAACATCTATCAGTTAGGTTCGCATAAAAAAAATGACCGGTTATTTGGATTAAGCTTAGGAATACAACTATCCCCCTCACAGTGGGTACAAAAATCTTACAAAAAGCCCACTTTCTCCCCTTCTGACGAACTTCGCAAGGGTATGATAGCTACACAATTACCCAAAAGTGAGTTTTCTGATCCAGAAAATTCCTACACTTCTGTTCCAATTAAGATTGTAGGTTTATCGGGCATAAAAGGAAACACGGTAGAGCTGCGGTATAGTGAAAAATTAAGTTTAAGCCAAGAAAATCATCAAAAATTAGAGAAAGTGGGCGATAAGCTCAAAGAACTACCTAGCAAAAATGCTTATTTCACTATTGCTGTATCGGGCAACCAAGATAAAGAGCTACTCAAAGCCCAAGCAGAAGCCACTTACTTTTATCTAAAAGGCATTATCTTAGAGCGAGGTGTGTCTCCACAGCGACTTTATGTTTTATACCAAGTTCAAAACGCCAAAAGCTATTCCTTTAGAATAGATAAAATTACGATTGAAGTACGTTAGGATTGATAGACTTGTAAAAAACTCACAACAAAATGTAATACTAATTTTCAAAAGCCATGCCCATATTCTTGCATAAATTTTTCTGCCATTATTACGTCTTCTTCACTTCCCATAAATAAAGGTACTCTCTGATGCAATTCTTTTGGCTGTATTTGTAGGATAGGTTCAAAGCCGTTGCTTGCTCTACCTCCTGCTTGTTCAAGGATAAAAGCCATTGGATTAGCTTCGTAAAGTAGTCTTAATTTACCATTTGGGGACTTTTTGCTTGCAGGATAGATAAAAATCCCGCCTTGAAGCAAGTTTCTATGAAAATCTGCTACCATAGAACCTATATATCGCGCAGAATAAGGGCGAGAGGTAGCTTTGTCTGTATCATGTAGATAGTCAATATATTTCTGAACTCCGATGCTGTACTCTTTGATATTGCCCTCATTGATAGAATAAATTTTGCCGCGCTTGGGAATTTTAAGGTTAGGATGAGATAAACAAAACTCACCAATAGAAGGATCTAAGGTAAATCCATTTACGCCGTTGCCTGTGGTATAGACCAGCATTGTGCTTGAACCATATATCACATAGCCTGCAGCAACTTGTTTTGAACCTACTTGTAAGCAGTCCTCTTCTGTACCAGGTCCCATTTCTGAAACACGCCTGTAAATGGAAAATATTGTTCCTATGGACACATTCACGTCAATATTAGATGAGCCATCCAAAGGGTCAAGTGTGATAGCGTATTTAGCATTTGGTCCATCTATGGAAATAATTTCTTCCTGCTCTTCGGATGCAATTGCACATACTGCACCTCCTTTTTTAAGAGCTTTAATAAACGTATTGTTCGCATATACATCTAACTTTTTTACTTCTTCCCCTTGTACGTTAGTTGTACCTGTAATTCCTAAAATATCTACTAATCCTGCTTTGTTGACTTCTCTGCTCACAATTTTGGCAGCTAGACCAATGTCTCTTAAAATTTGAGAGAACACACCTGTACTGTCGGGAATTTCTTTTTGGCGCTCAATAATAAACTGTTCCAACGTGATGACCATGGGTGCAAAAATAAAAAATAGAAAAACATACATGAAAAATGTATATTTCTTGTGCATGAATTTTTATTTTTTGGGCGTGCCCCTTGCTGACGCAAGGGTCGGGGCATTCCGCACGTAGCCCGTAGCACGCCGCCCTTGCCCACACAAGCGCAAGCGAAGTGTGGGCAAGGGCACGCCCCAAAAAATTAAAAATTTGTCTTCATGTTGTCCAAAGCCAAACTTAATGTAAAAAAGTTAAATTATTATTTGACACATTTGATTTTTTTTGTATTTTCGCACCTGTATCAATTTTCAATTTTTATTGAAAATTGGAAACTCACGATGAGTAAAAGTGTTATAAGGATTGTAAAAAGTTTTGATATATGGGAAAGGATGTAGTAATTTGCAGGACAAGAGGAAAAGTAGAAAAAAAGAACTATTACGTATGTTTAAACTTAAAAGTATTGACTTATGAGCAAAGTAGAAAGATTATCTAAAAGAGTAGCAGTTATAGATGCTACGGGATGCACAGGCTGTATGGTCTGTATGGAATTCTGTGAATTTGATGCTATCATCAAGGTACCGAATCCTTATGCGGATGATCCGACGGTATCATCTATTTGCCAAGTAGATTTGCTGCAATGTACAGGTTGCGCATGGTGTGCTAAGCCTTGTCCATGGGATGTAATTCAAATGTTTAACAGAGAGTTAATTCCCGAAGAAGCGATATTAGAAGATGACGAAATTGCAGCAAGGGGGGTTTTACTAACAGCAGGTAATTTAAGTGGAGAATAAATTAAAAGGAAATACAAACATGGCAGAAAATACAAAAGAAGTAACAAAAGCAGAAAATACTGCTGTAACAAAAGCAGTAGAAGAAGACAGACATCTATACTTTGGTAACCGAAGGAGCTTTTTGAGCAAAATTGCATGGGGCTCTTTCTTTGCTTACTTTGGTTTATTTGTTTTTGGTTCTGTAAGGGGTTTATTCAACCGCGTAATTTATGAGCCATCTAAGTCTTTCAAAGCAGGCTTTCCAAATGAATACACACCAGGCACAGTAGACGAGAGATTCAAGCCCACTCAAAAAGTATGGATTATTCGCACAAAAGAGGGATTTATTGCACAAAGTACTGTGTGTACCCATTTAGGGTGCACGCCCAGATGGCTACCTGCGGAGAACAAGTTCAAGTGCCCATGCCACGGTAGCGGTTTCTATGGAATTATGGCTGATCCGAAAGAAATTGCGGTAAATTTTGAAGGTCCCGCACCACGCCCATTAGAGCGCTATAAAATTACACTTGATACTGATGGACAAATCCTTATTAACAAAGCAGTAGTCTTTTTAGGTGAGAAAGGGCAGTGGGATCAGCCTGGAGCATTTCTACCATACAAAGGATAAATTTTCAAACATGTATTGTAGGTAACCTTAAAACATAATATAACTATGTCAGATATCATAAAAGTACCGAATAAAAGACCAGTAGTAAAAGCGGATAGCGGAGGTAAAAAAGACCTGCTGCAGCAGTTCTATGAAAGCCAAGTTTATACCTCTATATTCCGCCATGACTATAAAGATAACAAGCGCAACCGCGCTTTGCAGATCGTCAATAATGTGTTTTTGCATCTACATCCCACCCGTGTTAGTAGGCATGCTGTAGATATTGGCTATACATGGGGTATGGGTGGAATTACATTGCTATTGTTTATTGTTACTGCGGTAACTGGTATATTACTCATGTTCTACTATCGCCCAACATCTGAGTATGCATATAATGATATGAAGCAGCTCATGCACGATGTTCCTTTCGGTGCTTTCATACGGAATATGCATCGCTGGGCTGCACACTCTATGGTAATATGCGTAATGTTACACATGTACAGAGTATTTTTGACAGGTTCGTATAAACCTCCCCGTGAGTTTAACTGGGTAATAGGTGTGAACTTATTAGTGCTAACTCTTGCCCTTTCTTTCACAGGCTACCTTTTACCTTGGGACCAATTAGCAATATGGGCGATTACCGTAGGTTCTAACATGGCTCGCGCAGTACCTTTTTTAGGACATGCAGGACCTTTTGCCCCTGAATTTCATCAGCTGGTAGGCTTTGGTGGAGCGCCTGACGCAGATGTTCGTTTCATTCTTTTAGGTGGCACAGAAGTAGGCTCTCCCACTTTACTACGCTTCTACGTATTGCATACAGTATTTCTACCTGTGGTAACAGGTGTGCTATTAGCAGTACACTTCTGGCGCATTCGTAAAGACGGTGGTATTTCTGGTCCTCCTATGATTGAATTTAATAAGGCTGTTACAGATGCTAGCAAACTCAAAGTCTCTGTAGTAGAGCACCTACCTAAGTACGAGTATGTACAAGGCTTCAAGCAAATAGAGGGCGAACAAAGCTTCAAAGAAGTCATTAAAAAAGATTTAGAAACGCTTAAACAAAAAACATCTAACAAACTTGTAAATTTAGTTAATGTTATAGATCAAGCCGCAGAGCAAAATATCAAAGGCGGTGAGGACAAATCTTCCTCTGACAAGCACCACACAAATGATACGCATACATCCAATGACAATTCTACCAATCATCATTAAAAAGTAATTATATCATCCATTAAAATCATAAAACTAATTAGCCTATGCAAGAAGGATTAAAAAATTTTTGGCATTTAGTTTCATTACCTGACAACGTACCAATCATTGGTATGTTAGCTTTGGTGATTTTCTACACATGGCAGTCAATGCGCAAAGCGCTTCGAAACGATCGCTTAGGTACCCCTGTGGAAGCTAGCATGACTGACCGTGTGCAAGTGTGGCCTTACTTAGTAAGAATTGAGTTTCTCACTTCTATTGTGGTTATTCTCATACTTACTATATGGAGCGTAGGTATTGATGCACCTTTGGAAGAACCTGCAAACCCTGGCAGAACCCCTAACCCATCAAAAGCACCTTGGTATTTCTTGGGATTACAAGAAATGTTAGTATACTTTGATCCTTGGCTAGCAGGAATTGTATTCCCGTTCTTAATCCAAGCAGGGTTAATGGCTATACCGTATGTAGATATCAATCCCAAAGGAAATGGCTACTATACATGGAAAGAGCGACGTTTTGCAATAGGTTTCTTTATGTTTGGTTTTCTTATCCTTTGGGTATTTTTGATTATACTAGGAACACTACTTAGAGGTCCAGGATGGAACTTTTTCTTTCCTTGGGAAGAATGGGATGCACACAAGGTAGTAGCTGCCAATAGTAGAGATTGGCCAGAACTATTCGGAAAATTCCCTGCCAAAAATGTAGACGGTTCTATCAACACAGGACATATAATTATCGGTTCGCTTTCTATCATAGGCTACTATTTCTTTGGAAATTTACTACTGAAGAAAGTTATTCTACCTCGTGCAACAAAAGATAAAGACATAGTTAAAAAGCTTGGACCTCTACGTTACGCAACGGTTTCTTTCTTTGTGCTTACCTGTATGACAATGCCTATAAAAATTATTTTGCGATTGACCTTGAATGTGAAGTATGTGCTTGCAACCCCATGGATTAATTTCTAAAAGAAAGGAGAGAAAAGAAAACTGATGAGAAGTTTTTTCAAAAATTTAGGAAATAGCATAAGAGAAAGTCTTACTCAACTTAGTGTTGATGTAAAGACTGCTGCGAGAGAGCTAAGCTGGCGAAATATTCGCGGGCTTGCTAAAGATCCTGTTGAAACACGGAATTATGCTACCGTGTACATGATTTTTTCAGGATTGTTGTTTTTGTCTACGGTTTATGCAGCTTTTAATGAGTTTTCGGGTAGAGAACGCCGCCCATGGAAAAGATGGATAAACGAATACAAAACAGCAGGATTAAAAATTGTAGATTCTCTTCAAAGCGCAATAGAAACTAAAAACGGTGAACAATTTCGCAAACGCCTGGCTGAATTAGAAGCTGCCAAAGCACGTGCGAAAGACTCTTTGCGAAAATACCCTGCTTATGTTAAGTTATCGGAAGAATATTACAAGTTGGCTACTCAACTTCGTGAATTCAATAGAGAATTAGCAGATATCAAAGCATACGACTCACAAGACTATTACGCATATACAGAAGCACTTAAAAAGAACGATTATAGCACTGCAAACAAACTCAAAGCAAAGCTGGACAACTACAAAGTACAAATTGAAGGCAAAATTAAACAAGTAGAAGAAACTCGCCGAAAACGTGATGAGAAAAAAGTAGAATTAGATAAATATGAAAAAATTATCAACGATCTAGAAGCCAAAATTGAAGCACTTAAAGGAAAGCTAGTTGCATTAGAAGCAGCGAAAAAAGCTTACAATGAAAAAAGAATTAAAGTTCAGCAAGTAATAATGAGAAACTACGGCACTAACAATTTTGGGGAGTATAACATGGAAGTTGACAGATGCCAAAGCTGTCATGCTGCATGGAATGACTCATTATTTAGTGAAAAGTACTACAAGGGTCAATTCAAAGAAGTATCTTACGAAGAGTTTGCAGAAATGCACTGGAAATTCCATGCCCCTGTTAGTGCAGATGAATATGAAGCCAAAAAACCCGAAGAGCAAAAGAAAATTCTTGAAGAGGTAGCGAAACACTATAAAGGTAAAGTAAAAGTATCAGGAAATAGGCTGGCCATTCGCAAGGATCCGTTACAATACCACAGTCCTGAAATCATGAGAGTTCACAATATTGAAAAAATGGGCTGTATTAGCTGCCATGCAGGACAAGGGAGAGCCCTCAAAGCCTCACATGCCCATTCAAGACACGGTGAACCTGACTACGACCACTATTGGGAAAGACCCCTTCTACAAGGTAAGTTTGTAGAAGCCAGCTGCCAAAGCTGCCATAGTACAGCCATCAATCTGCCAATGGCTGAAACAGTTTCGTTAGGTAAAAAGTTAGTGTTCGATCTCGGATGTAATGGATGCCATGCAGTCCCTAATCAAGAAAAATATCCTGTCCGCAAGGTAGGACCCAACTTAGCTTACGTGATGAAAAAAGATAACCCCGAGTTTGTATATAATTGGCTACTCAACCCCAAAGACTTCTATCCTCATACCAGAATGCCTAACTTCTACCTTGAAGAAATTGATGCTCGTAATATAACTGCATTTCTCAATAGCCTAACAGAAAAAGATACTACATACAAACCTCTAAAATATCCAGGTAACGGTGATCCTGTAAATGGAAAAACACTAACTCTACAAATTGGCTGTACAGGGTGCCATAGTGTAGACAAAATAGATTGGGCGTCTATCTCTAAAACTCCTGCTTTACGAGAAGGTCCAGGGTTCGGTCCTAATCTAAACAAAGTAGGTTCAAAAGTAAATCCTGATTGGCTATTTGATTGGCTAATCAATCCTAAGCACTACTATTCTGAAACCAAAATGCCTAGCATGAGGCTTACAGAGCAAGAAGCAGCTGATATTACCGCATACCTAATGACTCTCAAAAAATCCGAAAAACATAAATTCAAACCCATAGATATGGCTTCACTCAAAGACGCTAACAACATTGCGAATGGAGAAAAAATGGTCAAAATGCTCGGATGCTACGGATGCCACAATATCCGCGAAGACATTAACAAACTAAGCAACGTTAGCGTGTCTTTAACCGAAGAAGCAGACAAGACCACACATGAATTTGACTTCGGTAACACAATACGCGGAGATAAATACAACATTGGACACACTTGGGAAGGTTGGATTAAAGGAAAGATACGCGATCCACGCCAATACTCTACTAATCGTATTCCTCTCATGATGCCCAACTTTGGATTAAATGAAACCGAAGTAGAAGCAATTGCCGTAGCTATTAAAGGTTGGACAAATCGTAAGATCAGCACACAGTATCAACCTCAATACACAGAAATCAATGCAAACTATGATGCAGGACAATACTTTGTTAGGGACAACAACTGTATTGGCTGCCACCAAATCGAGGATTACAAGGGTGCGTACATTCATCAACAAATTCCTGAACCTACCAACCGACCACCTTTACTAACTCATCAAGGTATCAAAACACAAGAAGACTGGCTGCTTAAATTCTTTAATAATCCAAAGCTTGACGGCTACGGAATTAGGCCATGGTTAAAAGTACGCATGCCCTCTTTCCAACATTCAGATGAGGAATGGGGCTACGCCATACGCTATTTCTTGGCTATTAAGAAAAAACACGTAAATATTGAAAACTACAAAAATATTCCGACTACTCCTGAAAAAATAGCAATGGGCAAGGCACTATTTGAAAAATTCCAATGTGTGAGTTGTCATTATATCAGCGGCCCTTCAATGGAGGAACAAACTAAAGCAGGAAAACTCGCACCTAACTTAGGTATGGTCTATGAACGCTTAAAACCACAGTATGTATACGAATGGATTGGTTGGCCTGCCAGCCTAATGCCAGGCGTTAATATGCCCAACTACTTCGGAGAAGGCTACACTATGACAGCAGTACCTGATAGCAACTTGGCAAAACTAGGTATGGACGCCAAAGCTATGGCAAGGTACCAAGGCGAAGCTATCAGAGACTATCTGTTCTACATGAACTCTAACCTGGCGCAACAAGAAGATAAGAAAAAAACACAACCTAAAAAAACTCAAAATAAACATAAGTAACCACATTCTAAACTGATAGTAGAAAGCACTGGGTAGGGTACTGCTTCTACCTACCCAGTGAAACAAAAATATGAAGCAAAAAAAATATTTTTACCTATTATTAATACAGTATCATGAAAAGAATCATTCATTTCGCAATTGCAGTTAGTTTGGTGGGCTTAGTGGCTTGCAAGAGCAAGGCAGTACGCGAGCCACTAGTTACAGGTAATGCAGACTCATTGAGAACTGCATTAGAGAGTAGTGGTGAGAAAAAGGGTGGAGCAGAAAATGCAGCTAGTGCTTCAAGTAGCTCCACTGAAATTGTATCAGGCGAATATACCGTAGAAGAAGTTAAGAACGGAGGAACTTTAGCAGGCAAAGTTACCTTCAAAGGTAATCCAACCGTAGAAGACTTCGTAGTAGTTAAAGATGCAGATAAATGTGGCGTAAAAGGTGGAAGACTAAAGTCTGATCGCATTATTGTAGGTCCAGGAGGGGGACTAGCTAATACGTGGATCTCTATCGTCAACATTACCAAAGGTAAAGCTTTGGAGAAAAAAGACGTACTACTAGATCAAAAAGGATGCTTCTATACACCACATATTCAGCTAGTTGCAGTAGGAGCAAAAGCTAAGCTCAGAAACAGTGACCCTATTCTGCACAATGTACACGCCTACACTGATGAAGGTAAATCCAATAATCTATTCAATGAAGCTATGCCTCTTAAAGATCAAGAAATTGTCAAAGAAATTACTCAGGCAGGTGTCTTCCCTATGGTCTGTGATGCAGGTCATACTTGGATGAACGCGTATTTTATTGCTGTAAATCATCCTTATAATGCTTTGACCGACAACAATGGTAATTTTGAAATTAAAGATATTCCCCCTGGAAAGTACAAAGTTCGCGCTTGGCATGAAGGATATAAAATAGCAAACAAGGAGAAAAAAGATAACGGAGATTATTCCTATACATTTGAGCCCCCTTATGTGGTAGAGAAAGAGGTAGAAATTAAACCTGGTGCAAAAACAGAACTAAATTTTGAAATTATAGGTAGGTAACAATTCTTTTTGACTATGAGTACAATAAAAGCTTTCATAAAAGCAGATACAAAAGAACAAAAAGCTTCCACAGGTTCACTATCCGCTCTATTTGCGGATATGCCCAAAGTGAAGCTAATTGATACACCTGTTGTAATTGCATTCATTATAACCGCTGCAGTTTGGCTAGGCTTTGTACAGGCCGCAGGCTGGTTCCTGGCTATGAAGTTTCATGCGCCCTGGTTTGGACATTCTATGTGGACACACTTCGGCAGATTCCGTGCTGTTCATACCTCAGGTATGGCACTAGCTGGGTTTGGCACTTTCCTAATGGGACTTTCATACTATATGATTCCCAAGCTCACAGGCAGGCGCATGGCGTTCGGACCTAAAATGGGATGGGCGATTTTTACACTATGGAATTTGTCTTTGATAGTGGGATTTATTTCGGTAATGATAGGAGATAACCCAGGAATTGAAGTAGCAGATTTAGGACCCTATGCATCTATACCCTTGTTTATAGCTTTTGCAATGTTCGCAGCTACCGTTTTGACTACTATTCTTACTCGTAAAGAAGAAAAAATGTATGTATCCTTGTGGTATCTTACTGTGTGTGTAATATGGGCAAGCATGAACCTCATTCTTGGATACGTCATCATACCAAACTTCACTTGGGGTGTAGACAATATGAATTTACACGGCGCATATTTGCACTACACAGTAGGGCTACTCATAACCCCTGGCGGATTAGCTATCATTTATTACTTTTTACCATTAGCAGCACAAAGACCCCTATACAGCCATAAACTCTCCTTAATAGGTTTTTGGACAATTGCGCTAGTCTATCCTTTTGTAGGTGCCCATCATTATTTATACTCGCCACTACCTAAGTGGGTCCAAGATATCGCTATTGCCACTTCATGGCTATTGATGGTACCTGTACTTACTGTAACTCAAAACTTCTACGGTACTATGACAGGCAATTGGAAACGCTTTAATCAAAATCACGGCGTACGCTTTTTGCTATTGGGAGCATTTTGGTATTTCTTAGGCTCTCTACAAGGCTCATTAGAATCATTCCGCGCAGTACAAGACCTTACACACTTTACAGACTTTGTAGTAGGACATGCACACATGGCTACTTACGGAGCATTTATTCTCTTTATTTCAGCAGGAGGGTACTATGTCATTCCCCGAGTTACGGGTAGGCGATTATACAGTAAAGCACTTGCGGATTGGCACTGGTGGCTAACCGTTATCGGACTAACAGGAATGTTAGCTGTACTTACTTTCCAAGGTCCTCTACAAGGTCAAATGTGGGCATCAGGAATAGACTTTGTAGACTCAATGGCTGCCATGATACCTTATTGGGAAATGAGAACCTTCTTTGGCTGGTTATCTGATGTTAGCCAAATTCTATACGCTATTAACATTATACTTACTGTAGTAAAAGGTCAGAAAGTACCTAATGCTACTGACGATTTCATTGAACCTAAACAACGTACAAAAGAAATAGAGGAATTACTAGCATTGAAAGAAACTATAACTGTCCAAAAGTAAGGTAGGAATAGGCAAGTATGTTACTGGAAAGATTCAAGACCATTGCATTAGTAGCAGGCATAGGTTTTTTCTTCCTTGCTGTAGCCATTCAGCTTGTGTTACCAATGTTACTCAAAGGTACGCAAACAGATGAACTCATCAACTACAAAGGAGAAAAAGTCTATGCTCACCCCTATACTGAATTAGAAGCAAGGGGGCGCAAAGTATACTTACGTGAAGGATGCTGGTATTGCCATTCGCAATTCGTTAGACCTACTATCAATGAAAATGCATACTACGGTCCTGTATCCCAAGAAGGTGAATACGCATTTGACAGACCTCATACCTTTGGAACACGCCGCATAGGTCCAGATTTAAGCCGTGAAGGAGGTAAAAGAACAGATGATTGGCACATTGCTCATTTTTATAACCCTCGCTATACCGTACCTCAAAGCTTGATGCCTTCTTTCACTTGGTTATTTGAAGGTACAGAACTCAATGCAGATGGAGAACGCGTACCTAAAATGAACGCAGATGGCGCAGCTCTCTTGGCTTACATGCAAAGACTCGGTAAAGATATCGGTGAGTGGAGAAATTACAATGTTCCAACAGGTACTGAAATTCCTACTCCCACTGCAATCACATCAGAACCCATGAGTGTCAGAATTGCGAAAGGCAAAGAGATATATGAAAAGAAATGCTCAGGATGCCATGGTAGAATGGTTATTGCGGACAAAGTGGCTGATGTAGAACCTGACCCTCAAAACAAAAATCGCAAGCTTGACGCACTTTATTACCTACGCGATTTAGACATGTACGTCAGCGAAACCAAGTTAAAACAATTAGAGGTCAATATTCAAAAGTTCGACTTCTCTTGGCTCAAACAAGTCCTACTAGTTCCTAATGTAGAGAACATTTACTTTAAGTATCGTGGAATGCTACCTCGCCCAAAAGAATGGTGGGATACAATTCAAATGAAGAAAAACAAAAGCAAAGGAGAGTACATGATCTATTTCAATGGACCCGCAGACCCATTCTTAAAACCCAAACCCCGCTACTTTGAGCAAGGTATTTACAAGTTCCGTTCTACCGATGCTTCTTCTCTACCTCTGGACTGGGACATCTATCGTACTTTGGTCAAAGGCTTAGCAGGTTCCTCTATGCCCTCTTGGCATGACCACACTGTGGGCTACAAAATGAGCGATGTAGACAAATGGTACGTAATTGATTACATTAAAACTTTCTCACCTCGCTATGCCAAAGAAAAACCTGGTAAAAAAGTAAGTATCCCTGATAACGAACCTCCTCGCACACGCGAAACAGAAAAAATGGGAAGAGCAGTGTATATTATTCAGCAATGCTGGCAATGTCATGGCGGTGATGGACACGCAGATGGCCCCGCTGCTGACCAATATAACTTCCACGCCAGCTTAGATGCTTGGGGAGGTAAACTCAAAATTGCCAACTATAACAACGGTATATTCAAAGGTGGAGGAGACTCATGGTCATTATACAGACACTTGACCGCAGGTATTGCAGGAGGTCCCATGCCTGTTTATGCCGATGCTAACTTCATGGTAATTACAAAAAGCATCCTATCCGATGAATTCCTCAACTCTATCGCATCGGCAGTAAATAATCAAGGTAAAGCAATGTTTACCAAAGAGGATGTAGAGCTGGTCAAAGGATTCTTAGAAAAACTCCCTACTAAAAAACAATTTGACTCTTTACCTGAATATGAGAGACTTACTCGCGCACAGCAATACAAATGGTATTTAATACACTACATTCAATCCCTTGCTGAAAAGAACTCTGCGCATACCTTGCACTATAATTATGATGGCATGTTAGGAATTAACCCTGATTACACTAACTTTAATGAAAGAGAGCGCCTATATAAACTCTATGTAAGAGATAGAGAAATGGAAAAGAAACGCAGAGAAGAGTTCTTAAAAAGCAAAGGTAAAAAGGATGCTGTGAAGCCCAAAGAACCAGAACCTCCAAAGGATGAGCAAAATAAAAAGCAGTAATCTGCCTGCTTCAACTAAACTTCAGACAGGCTAGCCTTCTACTTACAACGGGCTAGCCTGTTTTTTTGACGTGTAGGGTTTTGTCAAATGTAAAAAATGATTTTATTTTTTGGGCGTGCCCCTTGCTAACGCAAGGGTCGGGGCATTCCGCACTGCGCTTCGCTTCGGTACTTCGCTAACGCTTCGTACTGCCCTTGCGGGCATGCTCCATGCCCCTCACGCAGATAACCTGTGCAATTATGTCTTTACCTTGTTTAAGCTTGAAGTACAAGTACTTACAAGCTAAAACTTTGCATAAGAAACAGAAAAACGGTTGTTTCAGAGATTCCTTGCGTGAGGCATGCGGAGGGTGGGCGTTAGCCCAGTGCGGAGCGAAGCGTAGCACCGAAGCGTCAGCGTAGCCCGTAGCACGCCGACCTTGCCTACACAAGCGCAGCGAAGTGGGGGCAAGGGCACGCCCAAAAAAACTAAAATTCAATCTTCTGAAAATTATCTCTTGCACAGCGCCAAAACGAACTCAACCATGATTCACGCTAAAATGTTATTTTTGTGTGAATGAAGTCCTTCGGGAAGCAAGAAGTTACAGGTATCGGAATATTGTATCCTGAACATAAAGAAAACGTAGGAACACTATGGCGGTCAGCTATGATATTCGGAGTAGATTTTATCTTTACCATCGGGCGAAAGTATTTCAAGCAAACTTCTGACGTATTTGAAAGCTACAAGTCTGTACCTTGTTTTTTCTATACTGATTTTGAGGATTTTTACGCACATTTACCGTATAGTTGCCGTTTAGTAGGTGTAGAAATGCACGAAAAAGCCCAGCCTATTGAAGAATTTGACCATTTTGCTCAAAGTGTATATCTGTTAGGTTCTGAACATTCAGGCATCTCTCCCAAGATATTAGAACGCTGCCATGCCATTATACAGCTACCCAAAGGAAATTACAACGTAGCTATGGCAGGAACAATTGTTCTGTATGACCGTTATCTCAAAAATCAATGGAAAAGAACGAAAGTATGAAAATTAAACTACTTTGGCTTTCTTTTGGATTAGCCGTTGCGCTGTTTGTGCTCAAAATAAGCACATATTTTTATACACATTCTCAAATGATTCTCACAGATGCATTAGAAAGTATCATTAACATTGTAGCAAGCGGATTTGCTTTATTTAGCGTACAATGGGCATCTCGCCCCAAAGACACTAATCACCCTTATGGACATGGTAAAATAGAATTTTTTGCCGCAGGACTAGAAGGCGCATTGATTATTATAGCAGGAATAGGCATAATCATCAGCAGCGGATACAAGCTCTACACAGGTCAATCAGAAGTGCAAAGACTAGAAATAGGCATAGGACTTATGCTACTCTCCACCATAGTAAATGCTTTTACAGGTTTTCTCTTGCTCAAACAAGGTAAAAAGCAGCGAAGTTTAGTTTTAATAGCCGAAGCCAAGCATATTCTCTCCGATACTTACTCTTCTGCCGCAGTAATTTTGGGATTATTTACCATTCAAGTTACAAACTGGAATATTTTGGATAGTATTTTATCCATTGGATTAGCTTTTTACATTCTTTGGTCAGGATACAAAGTAGTCAAGCAAGCCATTTTACCCCTATTAGATACCGCAGATAAAGCTATAATTGAAGACATCGTAAATACGCTCAAAAAAAACAGAGAACCATATTGGATAGACATTCATAACTTACGCGTTATTCAGTACGGCGCACACATTCATATAGACTGCCATGTAACTTTTCCACGTTATTGGACGGTTGAGCAAAGTGAAGCTAAACAAACTTACATAGAAAAACTTTTAGACAAACACTCGCCATTTTCTACGGATGTTTTTATTCATGTTGACCCTTGTGTAAATGCTCATTGTCGTTTTTGTAGTGTTTCTAACTGTCCCATACGTAGTGAGAGTATGGTTGCTTTACCTGAATGGGATATACATACGCTAACCAAAGAAGAAAATCATGTCAATATCATTTCGTAGCGAACAATTATTGAAGTACAGTTTTTAACAAATTTGATGATTTAGGTTTTCTTTTTGGGTATGCCCCTTGCTGCGCAAGGGTCGGGGCATTCCGTACGTAGCTCGAAGCACGCCGTCCTGCCCATACTTCGGTTGCGCTTGTGTGGGCAAGGACACGCCAAAAAAGAAAAATATATCTACAAAATAAACATTACTTATTTTTTGCCATCAATTCTGAAAGCAGGAATACCTGTTATGTCCATTCCTGTAATAAGCAAATGAATATCGTGAGTACCTTCGTAAGTAATCACAGATTCAAGGTTCATCAGATGCCGCATGACAGGATATTCGCCCATAATTCCATTTCCACCATGAATTTGACGCGCTTCTCGCGCAACTTCTAATGCCATGTATACATTGTTTCGCTTTGCCATAGAAATTTGTGCGGAAGTGGCTTTACCTTCATTTTTGAGTACGCCTAACCGCCATGCTAAAAGTTGAGCTTTGGTAATCTCTGTGAGCATCTCTGCTAATTTTTTCTGCGTAAGCTGATAGGCTGCAATAGGTCTATCAAACTGAATACGAGATTTTGCATATTGCAACGCCGAGTCGTAACAAGCCATAGCTGCACCGATAGCACCCCAAGCAATACCATATCTTGCATTATCTAAGCAGGATAAAGGTCCTCTCAATCCTGATACTCCAGGTAGTAAGTTAGACTTAGGTACTTTGACATCCTGAAAAATGAGCTCACCTGTGGCAGAAGCACGCAAAGACCATTTATTTTTCATTTCGGGGGTAGAAAAGCCCTCCATGCCACGCTCTACAATTAAGCCGTGAATTCTACCTTCTTCATTCTTTGCCCATACCACAGCAATATCTGCAAAGGGTGCATTAGAAATCCACATCTTAGTGCCATTGAGTAAGTAATAATCCCCCATATCTTTGAAATTAGTGAGCATACCCCCTGGATTTGAACCAAAGTCAGGTTCTGTTAAACCAAAACAACCTATGTATTCTCCTTTCGCTAACTTGGGTAAATACTTTCTTTTTTGCTCTTCTGAACCATAAGCATAAATTGGAAACATGACCAAAGAGCTTTGAACTGATGCTATTGAGCGAATCCCTGAATCTCCCCTTTCAATCTCCTGCATTATTAAGCCGTAAGAAATGTAGTCTAATCCCCCACCTCCGTACTCTTGTGGTATGGTAGGACCAAACATTCCCATTTGTGCCATTAAAGGTATTAAATGCTTGGGAGTTTCTGCTCTTTGGCAATATTCATCAATGATTGGGATAATATGCTCATTTACCCACTGGCGGACAGAATCCCTTATCAATTTATGCTCTTCTGTCAATAATTCATCTACTAAATAATAATCAGGCGCTGTAAAAGGCGGCGCCGCTATTTTTTCAGATGCTGACATACCACTACTTTAACTTTACAAATCTATAAAAAATTCTTTAAACTTTTTGAAAACTCAATCTAGCTACCGCTGCACCTCTGCTGGCATAAAAAAACTGCTAGGATTAAAGCCAACATAATTATCAAAAGCCATTGAAAAATTGTAGCTTTTGTATTTATCGCTAACTGCAATTAACATTTCTTTTTGCCATAATAGGATAGCGGGCTGTTCCTTTGCCCAAATTGTATTAAACTCTAAAAATAATTTTTCTTTTTCTGTAATATCTTTTGACTTTTCAATTTTTTCTATGACAGCATCAACTTGTGTATTAGAAAAACCTGTAATGTTATACGCCCCTTGTGAATGCCATGAATGTCTCGGGTGCGCGGGTCCTGGTTTATCATGATAGGATACAATCGCCAAGTCATAATCTCCTTCTTGAACTCTTAATAACTCTGTTTCACTATCTACTTCTTCTGATTCTATTTCTACCCCTGCGCTTTGTAAATCCTTGATAATAAAGTGTGCTATTTTTCTATCATAAGCATCTTCCTTATTAACTAGTAGAGTAACTTTGAGATTGACTCTTTCACCATTAGAGTATTGGTCCAAAATTCCATCATTATTCGTATCTAACCAACCTGCTAATGCAAAATATTTTTTGGCTTCTTGTGGGCTATATTCCACGCATGAAATTTCTTTTGAATAGCTTGATTTTTTTTGTGGTACAAAAGGACAGCAGATTCGGTATCCATACCCCTTGAGGACTTGTTTTTGCATGCTTTCAATGTTAATAGCATGCGCAAATGCCTTTCTCACATTAGGATCTGAAAGAAATTTTTTACTCTGGTCTTTTGGTCTGTTGTTAATGGCAACGTATTCATACGATAAGGTAGGCACTTTCCTCAAAGCAAAATGGTAATAGTTACTGTCTAATTTTTGAAGATCATTGAATTCCTTTGCGGGAATATCGTACCAAATATCCAACTGCTGCAACTTAAATGCAACTGTAGTCATTACTAAGTCAGACACTATCTCATAATGAAGTTCACGAGCATTGATGTTGAACCATTCTTTGCTACTGTCTAATCCATTACCCCACCAATTAGGTATTCGCTCTAAAACTAAAATATTATTATCTATCCATTGTTTCACTTTGTATGGTCCTGCACCGACGGCTACTCTTTTCATTTCAGAAGATACAAATTGTTGTTCAAATTTAGCAATTTCCATAGGAACAGTTTTAGATTTCATTTTAGCTATTTCGCTTAAAGAATAGCCTTTAAGCCAGGCATTCTTATCATAAATATGCTCGGGATAGATTGGCAACCCTGTTAGTGTAAAGTTAGAGCTGCTTACAGTAATTTTGAATATTTTAGAATTGTTAATATCTATTTCAAAGTTTTCTATCATTTTGACATTATCTTTCCATCTATATGTACTTAAATTTGGGCATAAAACAGCTTTTAAGGTAAAAAGAACATCATAAGCAGTTATTGGCTTTCCATCTGACCAAGCAGCATTTTCCCTAATTTCATATATTTTTGCTCGCCCGCCTTCTACTACCGCAGGTAAAGCTTTGAGTACAATTGGCGTATAAAGATGCGTTTTAGGCTCAATATCTAATAAGGGATAAAAAATGTGCTTAGCAATACTATTGTCCACCAGGCTATGTTTTATTAAAGGATGCAATGCCTCTATGTTTTTAGAAACTCTGATATGGACGGATTGTTCTTGACCATGTAAATCTAGAGCAATACTTATGCTTACTACAAAAGAGGCTATGACCATTCTGAATAATGGTTCCATGCTTTCAAAGTTACAAAGGTAATGTTAAGTGAATGCTATCTTACAATTTAATAACATAAAATTCTCAAAGTTTTTAATGAAGCTAAAAAGTATAGGTTTGATTATTAAGCATCACATTCCAACCATTACAAAAGCACCCCAATACTTAGGATGAGGATACTTATTTTTGAGCTCCAATTGTGCTTTGCGAAAAGCAACGTGCTTAGGTAAATCCTCATGTAGCCAGTATTTATAGAACAATATCATCAATTCTTTCGTAGCAGCGTCACTAACTTTCCATAAGCTCATTAAGGTAGCTTTTGCCCCCGCAGCCATGAAAGAACGCTGTAAACCAAATACTCCCTCACCATTACGTACTTCGCCCAAGCCTGTTTCGCAAGCGCTCATTACAACCAACTCTGTATTATTCAAGTCTAAATTCATGGCTTCGTAAGCTGTAAGAATACCGTTGTTGCTTTCCTGATCTAATTCGTTGTTGATAGCTAAGTTCGCACCTGCTAACATAAGCCCTGAACGTAAAAGTGGATGCTTAGCCGCAGCTTCTGTATTGATACCTAATTCACGACCGCGGTTAGTCTGCGCTAAAAAGAAACCGTGTGTAGCAATGTGTAAAATAGCAGGATTTTTAGCCGCTTTTTTAATCATTTCTTCAGAAGCTTCTGTACCGAGATACATTTTAGGGTTAATGTTTTTTTCTGCACATAGCTTGGAAATATCGCTTATTTCTTCTTTAGTACCAGGTAATTCAGCTAATTTATATTCTTTAAGCTCATCAGATTTTATTTCATTTTTAGGAATGATAATTTTTGCGTTGTAGTCAGGGTAGCCAAAAAAAGTTGCACTATTTGAAGTCCGAGATTTCTCCAATTTTTTGTATTCAACAAGGTCTTTTGTGTTACTTACTAAACGAATATTATGGTTTTCAATTACATACTTACCATCAGGTTGTAGCAGAGTATTTAAGTTAAGTTGATGATACACTCCATCAGAAGACACGTACAAATTCATCTTATTGCCCACTTTTTTATCTATTTTCTCCCAAAACACTCCATAAGAATATGGATCATCAATAGCATTCTTGACCGACCTACGATACGCAAGAATGTGCATTTTTTCCATAGCTCTGCCATCGGTTTCTAATACATAGCTAGGTGCTTTTTTAGTTTTTTTATCTACAATCAAATACGCGTAGCAAATAGAGTCTTTGTACTTACCATGCGTACATTTGAAGCGAATAATCTCTACGGCAGCATCATTTTTACCTAATTGCTTTTGTACATCTTTCCAAGTATAGTTTTTACGTTCGTAGTTTCGGGCAAACTCTTCAGAAAGTAAAGACAGTTCTTTTTCTAAATCATCTAGCTCATTTTCCAGCTGAGCTTGGTTAATTCCTTCCGCTTGAATTTTCTCTTTACTCATATTGAGTACGCGGGCAAGTTCTTCTCTTTTTTCTAACCATAGTTGATACTTCATTATCAACGTACTATCTCCGCTGTTCATGATTCTACGGCGGATTTTGGTAGAAGTATTAAAAATAAGGGCTTTAGTTTGTAGTTGATGATTGTACACAAAACCAAGTAAGTTAGGATTTCGGTCAATTTGGTCAAAAGCAAAAGAAATAAATTCATCAAATTGGAATTTAAGTTTTGTAATGTATTTAACACGCTCAATTTCAGTTAGTGCAGGAAAATATGTTTTGATTTGTTTTTGATACTGTGTAATGGCATTAGTGAAAGATTTTTCTGCATTTTTGAGATCATTAGTACGCCAAGCATAACCTGCATAGCCCATAAGTGCATCGGTATAATCAGGGTGTCCTTCAGGCAAATTTTCTTCACGAATCTCTAGTACCTTCTCATACAACTCACCTGATTCTGTGTATTTACCTCTGGAAGTATAAAACTGTGCAAGATTGAACAAAGCAGTGGCATATCTTGGATTTTTATCACCTACTTGGCTTTTTTCTATTTCAATCGCTTTCTTATATGTTTCTTCTGCTTCTTTATCTCTTTGAGTAACTGCATACAAATTCGCTAAGTCTGTAAGGGCTAAGCTATATTCTAACTTATTCTCTTTTAGCACATTTTGCATGATATTTATGCCATCGGTATAATACTTCTCTGAAACTTGAAATAATCTTTGTGCTTCGGCTTTGCTGTTTTTAGCTTCTGATGCTAGTACATTTACACCCTGTAAGTATGCAATTTTACCTAATCTAATCAAAGTTTTGGCGTATTCTAATGTGTTTTTACCTCCTAATTGCTCATTAAGATAGAGCATTGTTTTAGCTTGTTGTTCAGATTTTTCGTAATCTCCAATAGCAACATAAATATCTGTTTCTATACCTAAAGATTCAACGTATACCTTTTGTTTTTCGCCCACTTTTTCTTTAATGATTTTTGTGGCTTCTGTGCTAATAGGTGCTGCTTCTGTGTATCTACCCATGTAGTACAAAAGCTTAGCTTTTGTATTGAGAACGTTTGCGTACTCTAAACTATTCTTTCCATTTCTTTGGGCTACTAATTCAATAGCCTTGTCGCAAAGAGGTTCGGCATCATCATATTTGCCTAAGGACACATATAAATCGGCTAAGGCGACCACAGAATTAGCTGCTTGAACTTGCGCATCGGCTTTTTTTGAAGTTCTGAAAGATTTCATTAAAATATCTTCTGCTTCTTTGTATTTACCTGTTTTACGGTACATGTCTGCAATGTTTTCAAGGAACTTGTTATATGCCACTAAGTTATTACCTGCTTTGTACTCTTCGGGGTCGCCCAATTGGGTAATCAGTTTATTAGCTTCATCGTATTTGCCCATGTCTGCTTTTATCACAGCTAAATCCGATACAGCTAAGGCATACAAAATATTTTTTCGCCGACCTATATTCTGCTCTCTTAAATTTTTGACCTCTTCAAACACAGGTACAGCTTCAGAATACTGACCTATATTCTGTAATAACCTTGCTAATGCAGTAGCAGTGCTGATATAACTTTCAGAGTTATGCTTAATTTCTGTATTTTTGTATTGATAAGCGTCTTTAAGCAAGGGGAGTGCTTCTTTGTATTGTGCTAATTTTTCCATGTAAAGCTTACCCAACTCATCTTCATACAAAGCATAAGCTAAATAATTCTTACCCATATACTCCTCAATGTTTTGCATAATTTGGTTTAGAGTTTGCTCTGCGCTGCCGTAGTCTTTGATAGTCAGGTAGTATTGATATACTTGGTTAAGAATTTGTGTGTATTCCCATGAAGTTGTAGGGTATTTTTGTTTTGCATATTTTAAGGCTCTTTGAAAGTGTGTATTAGCAGACTTAGGGCGTTTTGTTTGATACTCTGCCATAGCTATCCATAACATAGCTTGCGACCATTGTAAGGGATCTTGCTTTTTGCGAGGTTTGTATTTAGAGAATTTCCTGAAATCTTTGAGAATAGCATTATATCGCTTTCGAGTGTAATTCACTTTTGCAATTTGAATTTGAGTAGCTATCCTTTGGGTACTCTTTTTACCAAACTTATGTGTGGCAATATTTAGTGCTTCTTTAGCACGGTTGTAGGCTTTAGAATAATCTCCTTTGGCAAGATAGCTATCAGAGTGGTAAAGCAGATGAGTATAGTAAGCCTCTGATTTTTTAGATAAAGCGCGGTTAATTTGTTTACTAGCAAGGTAAAACACACTATCTGCTGCGTTAAAGTCCTGTTTCAAATGTAGAGCTCGGGCGTATAAACTTAATCCTACACCGTAACGTGCTTGGGGAATAGACTTAGTTCGCTCTAACTTACGTTGTTTTGTAAATTTTTCGTTTATAGTGCAAAGCTTTTGGGCTGTTTGGATAGCCTTTTGTAGTTCTTGTCTTTCTATCTGCAAACGAAGTAAAGTTTCTAAGGTAAAAGCGTATGTACGATAAACTTCGGCGTTTCTTATATCTATTTCAGGTTGGTTTTGTAGGTTGTTTTCTATTATAGATAAACCTTTCTCCAAATAACTATCCGTTTTTTTGTACTGATGCTTAGCTAATTCAATAGCGCCCAACAGGGTATTGACATAAGCATACATGTAATGCCGTGTTAAACTTCTATTTTGGTAAAATCCTTCTGCTTCTAAGGCGTATTGATGTGCTTTGTCATATTTTTTGGCTAAAAGGGCGTAGTATCCTGTTTTAGCTGCTAGGTATCCTACTAAGGTGTCATTGGGATTTTTTCTGATGTACTGTTGATGTTTTTTAGCCGCATAGTCAAATGCTTTTTTAAAGTGCTGTTTATGCACAAGCAAGTCGGCTTTAGATAAATTGACCTTTTTAGATTGAGCGGTAGCATTGATACATGTAAGCAAGAGCAGGCTAAGCAGGCAAATGCGGCATACTTTCATAAGAATATAACCACAATTTTACTTTTGACTGCAAAAATAGTGCAAGAACCAAATTGCAAAGAGTAGCACTTATTATTCATTTTATTTTTTATTTTTTGTTAAAGTCTGTTTTTTCTTTTTTGGGCGTGCCCTTGCCCACACTTCGCTTGCGCTGGTGTGGGCAAGGTCGGCGTGCTACAGGCTACGTGCGGAATGCCCCGACCCTTGCGTCAGCAAGGGGCACGCCCAAAATAAAAATTCTACATACATCAATTTTACGTATCTTTGCAAATAATTTAGGATGAATAAAACAGTTAGCTACTATACTTTGGGATGCAAATTAAACTATTCAGAGACTTCTACCATAAGCCGAATGTTTGCCCAAGCAGGTTTTCAAAAGGTAGATTTTGAAAGCGGCGCAGATGTGTATATAATCAACACTTGCTCTGTAACCGAACACGCAGATAAAAAATGCCGTAAAGTCGTCCAACAAGCTTTAAAGTTTTCCCCAAATGCGTTCATCGTCGTCATAGGATGCTACGCGCAGCTCAAACCTGAAGAGATTGTTCAAATCCCTGGGGTAGATGTAGTTTTGGGCGCAGCAGAAAAATTCCAACTTTTAGACATTATCCAAAACTTCGAAAAACGGTCTAAACCCGAAATTCACGTATCTGAAATTAAGCAAGTAAAGCACTTTACAGATGCGTACTCTATTGGCGATAGAACTCGTTCTTTTCTCAAAATACAAGATGGATGTGATTATCATTGCAGCTTTTGTACTATCCCTTTGGCGAGGGGTGCAAGCCGCAGCGATACATTAGAAAATGTACTTCAAAATGCTAAGCATATCCTTGCACAAGGCGTAAAAGAAATTGTACTTACAGGAGTAAATATCGGAGATTATGGTAAAAACTTACCTTACTCTTTTTTGGACCTTATCCAAAAAATAGATGAGTTAGAGGGGGATTTTAGAGTACGTATCTCTTCAATTGAACCTAACCTATTGAGCAATAAGATTATTGACTTTGTAGCCCAAAGTCGGCACTTCATGCCGCATTTTCATATTCCTTTGCAAAGTGGTAATAATGAAATTTTAGCTCGCATGCAACGCAGATACAAAAGAGAACTTTACAAGGATCGTGTAGATTACATTAAGTCTATTATGCCCCATGCTTGCATAGGCGTTGATGTGATTGTGGGCTTTCCTAGTGAAACTGAAGCCCATTTCTTGGATACTTATCAATTTATCAATGAGTTAGATGTGAGCTATTTACATGTTTTTACTTACTCCGAACGAGATAATACAAAAGCCCTTTCTATTAAACCCGTAGTCCCTTTTGCAGAACGTAAAAAACGTAATCGTATGCTCACCATCTTATCTGAAAAAAAACGGCGATATTTTTACGAACAAAACTTAAAAAAAACTTATCGTGTCCTTTTTGAGCAAGAATTAGAAGGTAACCACATGGTAGGCTTTACTGAAAATTACATTAAAGTGCAAATGCCCTATGACCCTTTAATGGTCAATGAATTAGTAACTGTAACCTTACAGAGCATCAGCCCCGAAGGAAATGTAATAGGTGAAGTAAAAGACAACGTACACGTAACCCATTCTGTAACATAGAGCTTAAACTTGTTTTTAACACACCTGCCGTATTTTAATATCCACTTCAAAATATAGTTGCTTGATGGCTAAAAATCTACAATTTCAAACTCTACTCTACGGTTTTTAGCCTGGTTTTCAGGAGTGTTATTATCTACAATAGGTCTGCTTGAACCATAACCTTTATATGAAATTCGGTGAGAGGATATGCCTCTTGAAATAAGAAAGTGCATTACTGATTTAGCCCTACCTTCGGACAGATGCAAAAGTTGCTCTTCTCGTGTACCTGGGATTCCACTATCTGTATGCCCATTGATGCATATTTTTAAGGTAGGGTTCATTTTCATCAGCTGTACTAATTTTTCTAATTCAGGATAAGCTTCTTTTTTCAAACGTGCTGAATTTGGGTCAAAGTATGCGTCTTTAATAATAATTTTAGTGCCAATGGTCATATTCTGTATTTCAGGAAAGACTGTGTTTATCAAAGTTTTGCATGAGAGTTCAAAATTGATTTGTTTTGGCGAGGGCGTAATATCTACGGTAAAAATTTCTGTACCATAGTTTTGAGCAGACACTGTAATAGTATTTATTCCTATCGGCAGACCTGATAAGGTATATTTTCCTTGCGGAGTAGTTTCTGTTTGTATGTTATTTTGATTTTTAAGAATGGCTTTGTGAATAGGTCGTCCCGTTTTTTTTTCGGTAACATAGCCTGAAATTTGTCCCAAAACTTGGATACGAGGATTGATTAAAATTTTTACGAAGTCAATAGCAAAACCATCGCCTGCACCTGTGGTAACATCATCAATGATAAGTTCTAAAGTGTCTTTTTTGAACAGATCGAAATAAGTTTGAGGGACATCAAAAGTTAGTAGTTTGCCTTGTTGCTGTAAGTTCAACTGTTTTAGATGCTCGGCTATGAAGTCGGCGGGTTTGCCGTTTAGCCAAACATCAAACTTACTGCAAGATACTTTACTTTGAATGTCATCTATAAAAATCATGAGCTTAATGCTTTGTATAGGCATAGTGGAGGGTAAATTGAGCGGTATTTTAATAGGAAAGTTGACTTTTTTGTAGTTGTTTTTGAGAAAGCCAAAGTAGCTGCTGTATATATCGTAAGTGCAGGGCTGATTAAATTTGCGGAAGCTGGTAGGTAACATAATCATATCTAGACCTTGCGGTTCATTAGGCGTAAAGACAGATAGAGGGGGATGAAAAGCGGTAGTATCGCCTGAAAAGGGATTGAAACCTTTACTAAATCCAAAACCGAAGTTATCAATATCCCCTAAACGAATCATCCACTCTGCTTCTGAGGTGTGAGATTTTCGGACATACTTTTCTTGCCAATAGCCGTCTTCCTCTGAATAAGGACCATTCATTGCATCTTGTGCCACACTTGTACTTGTGTTAGCGTGGAAAAGCCATAAGAGTATCCCAAAAACTAAAAGTGAGTTTTTTGCCATACAAAAGGGCTATAATGCAAATATACACATAAAAAATTTTTTGTCAATATGATTTTCGTATTTTTTTTAGTTAATATATTCGCAGTTCTAAAAAGTGTGTTTTTTCATACTAACCTAAAAAGAATTTTGCGATTAAGTTTTTTGGGCGTGTCCCTCGCTACGCTCGGGTCGGGGCATTCCGCACGTAGCCCGTAGCACGCCGACCTTGTGGGCTTTTGCCCACAAGGGCACGCCCAAAAGGTGAAATTATTTTTAGAGCTAATATATTTTGTAATTTTAGGCTCTTTTATTTAGTGGAAAATACACAGTCTTCAGTACCTCCTATTATTTCTAGTTCAGTACGGCGATTATTTTGTTTTCCTTCATCCGTTTCGTTTGTATCTACAGGCTGGGACTCTCCAAAACCTTTGGCAGATAGTCGTTTAGGATCAATACCTTTTACTTTGACCAAGTAATCTACTACAGATTGGGCGCGTCTTTGGGACAAATCTAAATTATACTCTTCAGTTCCATCAGAATCAGTATGCGCATTGATTTGGACTCTCATTTTTGGACACTCGTTTAGCATTGCTGCTACACGGTCAAGTTCTGCTTTGGACTGTGGGCGAAGGGTTGCTTTGTTATAGTCATAAAATATGTTTCGCATGATTATCCTAGTTCCCTCCGAGAAGCCTTTTATCTTGGCATTTTTCTCATAGTCCCGAGATTCTGTTCCCATTGGAAGGTCAAAATTTTCAGAATAGAAAGTATAGCCAGGCTTTTCTACTCTAAAGCCATAATTTTTACCTGAAGGCAAGGTTACTACGTAATATCCAGTAGCAGAATTTGTTTTACTTTTAAATACTATGTTTCCTGTTTCGTTATCAACGATAGTTACATCTGCTTCTAATGGCTGACCTGTGCGTTCATCAGTTACAGTACCATAGACACGTGTAACTGTAATTATAGGTTCAGGTTTTTTTTCAGGCTGCTTCTCTTCAGGTTTATTTTCTACGGTAACTAAGTCTTTGGGTTCAGGCATAATAATCATGTAAATGTCTTTATCGCCATAACTATCATCACCTCTAGCAGAAGAGTAGTATGCTCTTTTTCTATCAAAGTTTATTACAAAGTAAACATCATCAGAAGCGGTATTGATAGGGTAACCTATGTTCACAGGTTTGTTCCAAGAACCATCAGGGTTGCGAGTGGCGTAGAATATATCGTATCCACCCATGCTGTTATGTCCCCTTGAACTAAAATATAGGGTTACACCATCGTAGTGGATGAAGGGGGCCTCTTCATCGAATTCTGTATTGATATTAGGTCCTAAGTTCTGAATTTGTCCCCACTTGCCGTCAGGTTGTTTTTTAGCTACGTATATATCCAATCCCCCATATCCACCAGGTCTATCAGAAGTGAAAAATAGCTCTGTACCATCTGCTGAAATTGCACAATGGGTTTCCCAATGTTTAGTGTTAATTTCTTTCAAAGGTTCGGGTTTAGACCACTCATTGCCTTTCAAAGTGCAGTAATATAAGTCTCTTTCATCATAAATGTAAAGTGTACTACCATCTAGAGAAACACTTACTGCGGATTCATTTTTGTGCCCAGCATTGATTGTTTTTCCTATATTTTTAGCGGGTTTCCATTCCCCTGTTTTAGGATCTTTGTCTGCATAGAAAATTTCTTCATAGTAATGCCCTGTGTAAGGGTCCTTTTCACCCTCTCGGCGAGTGGTAAAGAATATTCGTCGTTCGTCAGCCGTTAAAGCAGGAACATAATCAGGAAATTTTCCATTGATGTTTGGTCCAAGATTCTTTATTTCTACATCTAAAGGATTCAAAACCAATTTCTTTCCGTTTTCACATTGCTTGATAAGTAATTGAATTCGCTCAGGACCTATATACCGTTCTTTATCTTTTATGCGGGCATTGTAGGCGTTATGAACTTTTTTATTATTCAAAGCTTGTTTGTAGTATTTAATTGCTTCATCAAAGCGGTTATTGAGATGCATGCCCCTACCTAAAAGGTATATCAGTTCATCTTCACCTTCAGGTTTAAGTTTGTAGGCTTGTTCAAAGTATTTTAAGCATTCTTGAGGTCTTACTCCCCGCTCATGGCTAAGTCCTGCCATAAAATTAGCTTCAAAAGAGTTTGGATTTATAGCCGCAGCTAATTCAAAGTAGTGTGCTGCTTCATCAAATAAGTCATTGTAATAAGCTAGCTCACCTTGTTTCATGTATTTATGAAAGTCTTTTTTAGCTTCTGCACTTTGACCTAAACCGCTACAAATCGGTACAAACAGTACCAAAAACAATACAAAAAGTTTCATAAGTTTTTCCTGCAAAAATAGATACTTTTCTCATATTAAAAAATACTTCTTTATCAATCTTTTTTCAATAAACTGCATTTTGAGTTAAGTTGGATTTTTTAACTTCATCAATTTTTTGAAAACATTAAGCAAAAAATCAAGGTATATTTGCAGTCTAGTTTATGAATTATCTGCGATCTTGTATTGTTTTTTGTACTTTGTGTGTTTTCTTGGACCTATACAGCCAAGAAAAATACCAATGCACCATAGATCTGAACGTTGTTCAAGATAAAAAAATTACTGTAACTATCATTCCCCCTAAAATACCAAAAAGTAAGTATATTTTTCAGTTTCCAAAAACTGTACCTGGAACGTATGCTAATCTAAATTACGGTAGGTTTATTAGCAACTTTGAGGCATACGACCTAGCTAACAAAAAATTAAGTGTCAGTAAAAAAGAACCTAACACTTTTATTATCAATGGTAAAAATTTAGCTAAAATAGTCTATCAAGTTAGTCCTTCTTGGGATACACCTGTGGATAAAGACCCTATTTTTGAACCCGCAGGAACTCATTTTGAGAAAGATAATTGCTTTGTACTCAACCAAGGTGGGATTTTTGGATACTTAGAAGGTGCAATGATGTTGCCTTATGAAATAACTATTACTCACCCTGAAAAGCTTTTTGGTGCTTCTGCAATGGAAAAGAAAAAAGTAGACGCTACCACAGATGTGTGGCTAGCTCCTAACTATGTCCAATTAGTAGATAGCCCTATCTTGTATGCTCCCTTAGATACTGCCATGATTAAAATTGGCAAAACAGAAATTTTAATCGCTTGCTATTCCAAAGACAAAAACATAAACGCCAAAGCTCTTGTACCTTCGGTAGAACCCACCGTTAAAGCTCTACAACAGTTTTTGAAAGTTTTACCCGTGAATAAATATGCTTTTTTATTTTATTTTACTTCGTTGTTTGGTAGTAACACTCGTACAGGTGCTTTTGGGGCTTTGGAGCATTCTTACAGTTCCTTTTACTACTTGCCTGTTATGCCTCTATCGGCAGTGATTAAACAAGTAAATGATGTCGCTTCGCATGAGTTTTTACATATTATCACTCCTCTCAATCTGCATAGCCGAGAAATTCACGAATTTAACTTTGCTCAACCTAAAATGTCGCAACATTTATGGCTATATGAAGGTAGCACGGAATACTATTCACACCTTATCCAACTCAAAGCTAATATGATTACCTTAGATGAATTTTTCAGGGAGGTACGTGCTAAGATTGAAGCAGCCGACCTAATGCCCAAAGAGTTAAGTATTACTAAAATGAGTGCAAACGTATTAGATGAAAAATATCATAAAGCCTATAGACACGTTTATGACAAAGGTGCTTTACTTTGCATGGGATTAGATTTAGAAATTATGCGGCTAACGCAAGGTAAAATGACTCTTCGCACAGTAATAGAACAACTATCCAACAAATACGGACCTGAAAAACCTTTTGAGGATAATAACTTATTTAAAGAAATTGTAGCAATTACTCATCCGCAAGTCCAAAAATTTATAGATAAGCACATAACAGGCACAGAACCTTTGGACTATGCTACTTTATTCAAAACTGTAGGAATTCGTTACGAAAGGTTAGGCAAAATAAAAGTCGCTTCATTAGAAGCAAGTGGTATAGAATTAGGAATGCTTTCAAGCTCTAAAACACAAATTACTAAGGATTGCCCTGAATATGGCTTGAAATTTGGTGATTATGTAAAATCAATTAACGGAGTGGAAATTTCTATTTTTACCGCAATGTCTATTGGGGAAGACATAAAATCTAGTGTAGGAAAACCCGTTAAAATTGTGGTAGAAAGAGAAGGTAAAACGATTGAAATAGAAAAACCTCTCAAAGTAGTTGAGGAAGAAGCCTCGCATGTATTTACTTTGGAAGAGACTCAGGACCCTATCATTTTAAAATGCCGTAAAGCCTGGATGACAAATGACTAAATGCAGGTTTATTTTAGCACTACTTAGTGTTTATGGCTAAGTATCTCATTTGTATAGTAGGTCCCACAGCGGTAGGTAAAACAGCGCTATCTATTGAGTTAGCACAATACTATAAAACTGAAATTCTTTCTTTTGACTCTCGCCAAATTTACAAAGAACTCAACATAGGTACAGCCAAGCCAACTGTACAAGAGCGCAAAGGAATCCCACATCATTTTATAGATGAACTTTCTATTACACAAAAATTTTCTGCGGGGGAATTTCAACAACAATCTACCGCACGATTAGAAAGTCTTTTTCAAAAATACAATGTTGTAATTGCAGTAGGAGGTACAGGCTTGTACCTTAAAGCGTTGTTAGAAGGTCTAGATATTTTTCCACAGATTGATCTGCAAGTGCGGCAAACTTTGCAGGATCGCTATCAAAAAGAAGGATTGAAAAATTTAGTTGCTGAATTAGCCTGTCTTGACCCCATCACCTACCAAAATATAGATAAGCACAATCCCCGGCGCGTGCTGCGTGCTTTAGAGGTATGTCTACAAACAGGTAAGCCCTACTCCTCATTTTTAGCAAAGAAAAACATTAAACACAATTTTAAGATTATCAAAATTGGTCTGAATCTCCCACGTCAGGAACTATATACACGTATCAACGCGCGTGTACTTAGAATGATAGAAAAAGGACTAATTAGCGAAGTACAAAACTTAATTGACCAAAATGTAGATTTTTCTCTCAATTCACTCAATACAGTGGGCTACAAAGAAATTTATGCTTACCTACATCAACAATATGATTTAGATACCGCTATTGACCTCATTCAGCAGAATACCCGCAGATATGCCAAAAGACAACTAACCTGGTTTAGAGCAGATACGCAAGTACAATGGTTTGAACCTGACCAATATCAAGAAATACTTGCTTTTTTGAACACGTATTTACAAATATAACGACAATTTTTTTGGTTTTATTATTCAAAAAAATGTACTTTTGTAATATGAGCAACTTAGAGTCATACATTCCCATAATAGAGCAGGCTATCGCATCTTTTGGGATAGATGTATCCGCTTGTCGTACCGAAACTCCCACAGTTTGGCAGTTAAAAAGAGGTTCGGCAGAAATAACTTTACTACTCAATACCAATCAAGAAAATCGAATCATTTTTGCCGTAGTTTCCACTATCATGAAGCTTCCAGAACAAAATAGAGAGCAGCTACTCTTGGAACTATTGTCCATCAATCATAGCTTAGTTGGAACATATTTTACTGTGTATAATAATTCAGTGATTTGCTTAGCCAGCACCCGTTATGCAGAAGGACTAAACCCTCAAGAAGTAGCTCAAATGATAGAAGCACAAAGCCGTACTGCTGACATTGTAGATGACATGCTGATTACTAAATATGGTAGCAAACCATAATAAAAGCCTTTTTTGATGAATTTGAGAAAAATTGCGAAATTTGCAGAGTCATGGTCATTGAGGTCTTGAAGTCTAAGATACACAGAGTAAGAGTTACACAAGCTGAACTCAACTATGTGGGAAGTATCACCATAGATAAAGACTTGCTAGACGCTGCCAACATGATAGAATACGAAAAAGTTACTGTATTAAACGTAAACAATGGCGAACGATTTGAAACCTATGTTATTGAAGGGGAAAGAGGTTCAGGAATAATATGCCTCAATGGACCTGCTGCAAGAAAGGTACAGGTAGGGGACATTGTTATTGTAGTCTCATACTGTCAAATGGAGTTTGAAAAAGCAAAAACCTTCAAACCTTGGATAATATTCCCCGATGAAAATAATAGGCTACCTAAAAAGTAATATATGTCCCTTTCCGTCAAAAAAGTAGTTCAGTACGCCACAGGTTTGAGTATAGCTGTAGTAATGCTACTTTTAGCTTTTAAGGATATAGAATGGAAAGAAATAAAGAACGGATTTGCATCTGCAAATTATTTTTGGATAGGGATAAGCATGTTAGTAGGTATAGCAGAGAAATTTATTAGGGCATCTCGGTGGAGTATGTTATTACATGCATCGGGGTATTCTGCTAAGCTCATAAGTACATTTTGTGGAGTAGCTATAGGTTATTTAGCAAATATGGTTTTACCGCGCATGGGAGAGATAACTCGCTGTGCAGTAGTACATAAAGCTGATAATATACCGATAGCCCAAATACTTGGAACAGTGGTATTGGAAAGAATCGTGGATGTAATTACTTTGCTGCTGGTAATTGCATTAGCATTAGGATTAGAATACGATGTTTTTTATCAATGGTTAGTGCAGACCTTTGGATTTTCTACTGAACAATTTTCCAAACTTGTACTTTTTTTGAGTTTAATAGGCATTTTAAGTTTGATTTTGTTTGTACTTGCACTTAAAAATTGGCAAAAGCTTGACCCTAAGTACAAATGGATGATTAAAATAAAGGGATTTATTCAGGGCTTAGTAGAAGGGCTAATCAGTATTCGCAAAGTAAAAAACATTCCATTGTTTTTAATTTATACTGTAAGTATTTGGATGTGTTACACTTTAACTACGTATTGCATCTTTTTAGCTTTGAAAAGCACAGCGCACTTAGGAATCGTACCTGCTTTAGTGGTTACTCTAGTAGGTGCGGTAGGTATGGCAGCACCTGTGCAAGGTGGAATAGGCATATATCATTACATAGTTAGCCAATCTATGCTGGCTTACCATATAAGTGCTGAACAGAGCTTAATTTCAGCTACTCTCAATCACACGGCACAAGCTATATTAGTAATTGTAGCAGGATTCATTTGTACGATTATTGCCGTTAAAATACTGTATGACAACAAGTAAAAAACTCAAATGTTTGGCTTACTCATTGTAAATCTGTAGATAGCTTAAACCGACAAATACGGTTATTATCTTTATCAGCTACATAGACCATTTTTCTAAAATAAGCCACTCCCACAGGATTATTAAACTGTTTAGGTCCGTTTCCTACTCCGCCAAAAGATGCTAAAACCTGTTTGCGGAAGTTAGAATTCGCAGGTTTATTTACGCCTTCATATCCAGCCCTATTGAAAATAAAAAGACTATCTTTTCCACTATCTACAACAAATATGTATCCTGAGGCATCAGGTGCAACGCACACGTCTTCAGGCTGTGAAAAACGAAAAGATTGATACAAAAAACGGTCAGCTTTACTGGTGTCTTGCACCAACAAACTAGTGTTTTCAGTGTAAGTTGTGCCCAAATCCACATCATCTATGCGTTTTATCCATAGCACGGCATATTCAGTTTCAAGTCCTGTTTTTTGAGTAAGCAGAAAATCTTTAGACGTGCTAATTCCTGAAACCAATTGTGGAGGGGCGGCAAAGCTTGCAATACTGGTTACCTTTACAGCAGAACGTAAATTAGTATTGACAGGATCAAGCTCATTGATATAGCCTGTATTTTTGAAATTTTTATCAAAAACTAGTATAGCATTATCGGGTGCAGGAAAGCCTGTCCCTGTATTGACTATTCCTGTACGGCTTACATAAAAAGTATTGTCATGTAAAGTAGCCACTCCTGTAAAGCTAACTTGTTCATCTTGAGGTCTAAACGGAATGCTTGCCCGGGTGATATCGCAAAAAGGATGAATAAGCGTGTCAATAATTTCATGGTTGTAAGTGGGCGCGTTTTTGATAATGTAAATTGCAGGTAAGCTTTTAATTTGAGTACTACTACCAATAGTAACAGGATAATTCACTCGCCCAACTACATAAGTAAGCAAACGCCTATCCTGAGTTACGTCTGTAGCATTTGGAATGGGGATAGTTTTGTATTTTGTTCCCTTTTGGTCAAGAATATGTAATCCGTCGGCATCGGTTACGTAAACCATTTCATCATAGCCTACGTACACGTCTGTGGGCTGATTGAAGTACCACACAGGGTTGATAGGTACATAGCCTACGTTGGAAACAATAGTGCTGGGGTCAATGCTACCTTGTTGAAAAACATCGTCTACGGTAGGGTCTTTTTTAGTTCCCAACAAAACATCGCAACCCCAGAAAGAAAGCAAAAGTAAACAAGCAACAATAGCTAAAAAACTGTGTTTTTTCATATATGGACAAAATTAAAAACTGATTCCAATTCCAAACTTGTGTGTAAAGCCTAAACGAGTCTTGTTAGTAAAAGCATAGTCTATTCTCAATGCGCCTAAGCGGTGCGTAAATTTTAAGCCGAATCCGAATGCAGGAATATTGCTCTCATCTGCTCCAATTTGATAGCCTGTTCTTAAATAAATCAGCCTATTCCAGCTGTATTCAGCCCCAATATTAAAAGTTTCTTTGTTATCTGTGGGATGGTTTAGCTGCCCTGACAAAGTGAGCAAATGACGGTCATTTTTAACAGCATCCCAAGCTAAGCCTACCTTAAACATAGAAGGTACGGTAACTTGCTCAAAGTTATTTACATTTTGAGTACCTGAAAGTCTGATTACTTCTAATTGCCCTTTGGGCTTTACATTGAAGCCAAAATTTGTCATTGTAACCGCAAAACGAAGGTTGTGATAGCCAATATCATAGTAAAAACCTAAATCAAACAGCAGTGTATTTGTTCGTAGTCCAAAAATATTTTCGTTAGCGTATTTAGAGGTCAAGCCGAAGGCAAAATTATCTGTCAGTTTTTTAGCGTAAGAAAGTCCGATGGCAGTGTTAGTAGCGCTAAATTTTTGTCCTGTACCAAAAGGTTGGAATTCCGTAGTTACATCCATTTCGCCTGAATTCAAGTGAGTTAAGCTAATACCGAGATAATGTTCATTTTTGAGTTTAATAAACCCTGCTGCGTAGTTTATGCTAATATCCGCAAAATATCGGGTATAAGCACCTTGTAAATGAATTTTTTGGCTATCTGAAATGCTCATTCCTGCGGGATTCCAGTATAAAGCAGAAGCGTCATTGACTACGGCAATGAAGCTTTCGCCCATTCCTGCACTGCGAGGATCAACGGCAATTTTTAGAAACTGCATACCTGCTGTACCTGCTCTTTGTTTTCCTAGAGGAGGTAATATTTGGGCGGATATATTCAAAACAAAGACTATCCAAACTAAGAGGATTAAACGCACTTTCACAACCACAAAAGTAAGCAATTGACTGATACATTTTTGTTAAAAAATTGTAATATCGGATTTATTGATATGAATAGTTTTTTTGGGCGTGCCCTTGCCCACACTTCGCTGCGCTTGTGTGGGCAAGGTCGGCGTGCTACGGGCTACGCTATCG